>DATBLK010000354.1:0-24420 GCA_036555405.1 Anaeromyxobacteraceae bacterium | reverse complement strand
CGGCGCTCGTCGCCCGAGGCGGCGCCCGCGAGACGGGCCAGCGCCCAGCCGCGCAGGTACCGGAGGTCGGCGCCCAGGGCCTCGCGCCGGGCCGCCGCCTCGGCCGACTCGAGCGCGGTCGGAGCGTCGCCGGCGAGGTAGGCGGCGATGGCGCGGGCGGCCGCCAGCCGCTGCACCGCCCGGCCCGGGGGCTGGTCCGGCAGGAGCGGCCAGGCCGCCTCGGCGGCGCGCGCCGCCTCCTCGCGCCGGCCGGCCGCGAGGAGCTCCATCGCCAGGTAGCCGGGGCCGGTCACGTCCCCGGCCTCCTCCGCGCAGCGCCGCCGCAGCAGGCGGAGGTTGCGCTCCCGCTTGGCGCGCTGGTCGCGCAGCCCGGGGACGGCGCCGAGATGGACGATGGGCGCCTCCACCGCCGCGAGCCGGTTGCCGCGCGCCGCCGCCCAGTCGGCGACGTCCTCGTGGACGCGGCCGCGCCAGCGCAGGTCGGGCGTGCGCCGCAGGAGCCGCGGGAGCGCCTGCGGCGGGCCGATCCGCGCCCGGCCGGCCACGACGTCGGCCGGGTCGGCGCCGAGGCTGGCGGCGTCGTGAAGCGGGAGCATCCCCACCTCGAAGCCGCCCCGGGCCGCCGCCGCGCGCAGGGCCGCCGCGGCGCCCGCCGCGAGGCGCTCGTCGCAGTCGAGCTGCAGCACCCAGTCGCCGCCGGCGTGCCGCAGGGCCTCGTTCCGGGGCGCGGAGAAGTCGTCGCGCCAGGCCTGCTCGACCACCTTCGCGCCCGCGGCTCGCGCCAGGGCCGCGGTCCGGTCGCGAGAGCCGGTGTCCACGAGGACGACCTCGTCCACCGCCGCCCGGGCGGACGCGAGGCAGGCAGGGAGCATCCCCTCCTCGTCGCGCGCGATGAGGCAGAGCGTGATCCGGGCCACGGTCCGGTGCGGAGCAACCTCCGCGCCACGCCGCCGGACCCACGCCGCTGCCGCGCCGCCGGTGCCGGACATCCGGATTTCCGCCGTCGCGAAGGGGGCTTGCGGCTCGGGGCGCGCCCGGTTCGCCCCGCCGGGCGAGCGGCGCCGTCAGGGCCTTGACGCGATCCGGAACGGACGTTCAGGTCCGGACGTCATTTCCCCTCGTAGGTGCTCTTCACGTACAGGTCGCGGAGCTGGCGGGCATCGACGTCGCCGGGCGCGCCGGTCATGAGGTCCGAACCCTTCTGGGTCTTGGGCCAGGCGACCACGTCGCGCAGCGACTCGGCGCCGGTGAGCAGCATGACGGTCCGGTCCATGCCCAGGGCGATGCCTCCGTGGGGCGGCGCGCCCATCTTCAGGGCGTCGAGGAGGAAGCCGAACTTGCTCCGCGCCTCGTCGTCGGAGATGGCCATGGCCTTGAAGACGCGCCGCTGGACCTCGGGGTCGTGGAGCCGGATGGAGCCGCCGCCGAGCTCGAACCCGTTGAGGACCAGGTCGTAGCGGTAGCAGTTCACGCGGCCGGGGTCGGATTCCAGGTACTGGAGGTCCTCGTCGTGCGGCCGGGTGAAGGCGTGGTGGGCCGCGGCCCAGGCGCCCGCCGCCTCGTCGTACTCGAAGAGCGGCGGGTCCACCACCCAGAGGAAGCGCCACTGCCCCCCCGAGCCGTACTCGGGGACGAGCCCCAGCTTCTTCGCCAGGTGGACCCGGAGGTTCGCCATCACGGTGTGGACGGTCGACTCCTTGCCGAACTGGAAGAGGAGGAGGTCGCCCGGCGATGCGCCGCAGGCCTCGTTGATCTCGCGGCGCATCTCCGGCGTGACGGTCCTGGCGAAGGGCGACTGCGTCCACTCGCCGCCCTCCGCCACCTTGGCTCGCGCCAGCCCCTTCGCCCCCATCCCCTTCACGTACTCCTCGAGCTTGTCGGCCTCGGTGCGGGAGAGGTTGGCCGAGGCCGGGACGCGCATCCCCTTCACGATCCCCTTCTGCTCCACGGCTCCGCGGAGCAGGGGCAGGCCGCCGCCCTGGTGCCGGCGCACGACCTCGGTGAGCACCGCGTGGGGCATCTCGAAGCGCAGGTCGGGCTTGTCGTTCCCGTAGCGCGCCATCGACTCGGCGAAGGGCATGCGCGGGAAGGGGCGCGGGATCTCGACGCCCAGGATCTCCCGCCACAGCCGGACCACGAGCCCCTCGATGACGTCGAAGACGTCGCCCTGCTCCACGAAGCTCATCTCCACGTCGATCTGGGTGAACTCGGGCTGGCGGTCGAGCCGGAGGTCCTCGTCGCGGAAGCAGCGGACGATCTGGAAGTACCGGTCGAAGCCCGCGATCATGTAGAGCTGCTTGAAGAGCTGCGGGCTCTCCGCGAGGGCGTAGAACTTCCCGGGGTTGAGCCGGCTCGGCACCAGGAAGTTCCGCGCCCCGCCGGGCGTGTACTTCACCATGAAGGGCGTCTCCAGCTCGAGGAAGCCGGCCTCGGTGAAGTAGTTCCGGGTGACGTGGTTCACGCGGGAGCGGGTGACCAGCGTCTGCTGCAGGGGCGCCCGGCGCAGGTCGAGGTAGCGGTACTGCAGCCGCTTCTCCTCGGCGGTGTCCACCTGGTCCTCGACCGGGAACGGCGTGGGCTCGCTGCGGTTGAAGATCTCGAGCTCGCTGGCGTGGACCTCGATCTCGCCGGTGCGGAGCCTGGGGTTCACGTTGGCGCCGCGCGACACCACCTTGCCCCGGACGCCGATGCAGTACTCGAGGCGCAGCTTCTCGGCGAGCTCATGGACGTCGGGGCGCACGTCCTCCTCGAAGACCACCTGGGTGAGGCCGGCGCGGTCGCGCAGGTCCACGAAGACCGCGCCGCCGTGGTCGCGCCGGTTCGCGACCCAGCCGAAGAGCACCACCTCCCGGTCGAGGTCGGCCTTCGTCAGCTCGCCGCAGGAGTGCGTGCGCTTCTGCTCGGTGATGAAGCGGGGCAACGGGGCCTCCCGGTCGGGGACCCCGCAGCTAACACTCGGGAATGAGGTGCGTCAAGCGCGCTCCGGGGCGGGCCGCCGCAGGTCCCGGAGGCGGAGCTGGAGGCGCCGCGCGCCGTCCCACTCGTCGAAGCCGATGGCCGCAGCCGCCTCCACCTCGCCGCCACAGAGGTCGAGCCGCTCGCCCATCTGGAAGCCGATGGCGTCGAGCCCGCCGAGGAGGAACTTGATGTGGGCGCCGCCCGCTCCCACCTGCCGCGCCCTCTCCGGGCGGCCGGCGAAGGCGAACAGCGGCTCGGGGTGGCCGGCGCCGAACGGGGCGAGCCTCTCCAGATCCTGCGCCGCGCGGTCGGTGACCTCGGCGGCCGCGACGCGGCCCTCGATGCGGCAGCGCGGCACCAGGTCCTCGGGGGCGATGCGCTCGGCGGCGACGCGCTCGAAGGCCTCGCGGAAGGCGGGCAGGGCCCCGGGCGCCGCGGTGACGCCGGCGGCGTGCCGGTGGCCGCCGAATCGCGTGAGGTGCTCCCGGCAGGCGGTGAGCGCGTCGTGGAGGTGGAAGCCCTCGATGCTGCGGCCGCTCCCCTTCGCCGTGGAGCCGTCCACGCCGGCCAGCACCACCGGCCGGTGGAAGCGCTCGGCGACGCGGGCGGCGACGATGCCCACGACGCCGGGGTGCCAGCCCTCGCGCCAGAGGACGAGCCCCCGGGCCCCGGCGCGCACCCGCTCGGCGGCCGCCGCCAGCGCCTCCTCGAGCATCGCCCGCTCGATCTCCTGGCGCGAGCGGTTCTCGCCGTCGAGCTCCTCGGCGAGCGCCCGCGCCTCCGGCGCCGAGACGGTCGAGAGGAGCCGCACGCCACGCCCGGCGTCGTCGAGCCGGCCGGCGGCGTTGAGGCGCGGCGCCAGGCGGAATCCGACCTGGCCGGCCGAGACGGGAAGTCCCGGCGCCACCCCCGCCACCCGCTTCAGGGCAGCCACCCCCGGCCTCCTCTCCCGGGCGAGCTCGGCGAGCCCGAAACGCACCAGCAGGCGGTTGACGCCGGTGAGCGGGACGACGTCGGCGACGGTGCCCAGGGCCACGAGGTCGAGCGCCTCGCGGAGGTTGGGCTCGGGCCGCGCCGCGCCGAAGCGGCCCGCCTCCCGGAGCCGGCGCCGCAGCGCCATGGCGAGCGCGAAGGTGACGCCCACGGCGGCGAGGTCGCGGTCGGCGTAGCCGCAGCCGGGCTGGTGGGGGTTCAGGATGGCCGAGGCCGCGGGGAGCTCCACCGGCACGGTGTGGTGGTCGACCACGACGACGTCGACGCCCAGCGCCGCCGCGGCCCGGACCTCCTCGACGGCGGTGACGCCGCAGTCGAGCGTCACGATGAGCCTCACGCCCTCGCCGGCCAGCCTCCGCACCGCGCCGGCGTTGAGCCCGTACCCCTCGACGAGCCGGTGCGGCGTGTAGGTGACGACGTCGCCGCCCGCGGCCCGGAGAAAGCCCGAGAGCAGGGCGGTGGAGGTGACGCCGTCGACGTCGTAGTCGCCGTAGCAGGCGACGCGCTCGGCGCGGCCGAGGGCGGCGCCGATGCGCGCCACCGCGGCCTCCATGCCCTTCATCGCGAACGGGTCGGGGAGGTCGGCGAGCCCCGCGCCGAGGAAGCGCTCGGCCGCCGCGGGCTCGGCGAGCCCGCGGGCCGCGAGCACCCGGGCCGCGAGCGGGTGGAGCGACAGCTCGCGGGCGAGCCTCGCCGCCGCCCCCTCGTCGCACCCCGCCTCCACCCACCGCCTGCGCGCCGCGCCGCCCACGGGCGAGGCGAGTAGCACGGGCGTCCGACAGCGGCACCCGGTTCCCGTGAGGTGCGGAGTGACTCGATCAGAGCCTCTTCACGAACTGGAAGATGGACTGGATGTCGCCCGACGACCCGGTGGAGAAGTCGACGCCCGGGCCGGCCGCCCCGGCGTGGTTCGCCAGCTGCCAGAATTCCCGGTGCGGCCCGCTCGCGACCGGGAGGCCGTCCGGCCCCGCCGTCGGGTCGACGACGGCCGGCGGCAGGTTGTCCACCTGGAACACGACCAGGTGGGACGCGGGGTCCCAGCGGAGGAGGAGGTTGTGGGCCAAGCCCGGCGACGTGGTGCGGAGCGCGGTGCGCGGCACCACGAAGGTCACCCCGCCGCCCGTGGCCCCGGGCCCGGTGCAGACCGCGACGTTGCAGCGGACCACGGCGTAGGAGACCTCCATGTCGGACACGCTGACCTGGGCGATGACGTCGCCCACCTGGCTGCTCGGCTGGCTCACGTCTGCCGGCGTGGGGGGAGGGACGAGGCCGTTCGAGCCGTCGTTGTACAGCGTCGCCGCCAGCCTCGCGCCCACCTGGCCGGTGCCGGCCCGGGTCAGGGACTGCACCGTGACCCGCGCCTGCAAGGCCGTGGTCGCCGGGACGAGGTCGCGGCGCAGGGCGAGGCTGGAGACGGCCGGGGAGCTCCGCTGCTGGAGCCGGACCTCGAGCGCTCCGGAGACGACCGCGGCCGCCGCCCCGCCCACCGACCAGCGAGCGGGCTCGAACATGGTCCCCGCGCCGAAGTCGTCGAACGCAGCCGCCGCCTGGCCGTCGACGCCGATGGCGACGTCGTCGAAGCTGGCGAAGATGGCCCCGCCGTCCCCGGCGCCCCCGAGGGAGCCGCCTCGCACCTGGGTGAAGAGCCGGGTCCGGTGGAAGTTGCCCTGGGAGAGGTCGATGGGGAACGGGGGCGTGACCACCGCCGACAGGTCGACGGTCGCGGTCACGGCCGCGACGTGGCTGCCGCCCTGGATGCTGAAGGTGAACCGGCTCGCGGCGGTGTCGAAGGAGATGGAGACGGCGTACGGCGTGTCGAGCGCGATGCTGCCGAGGCCGGTCCCGGGCCAGGCCGCGCCGCCGGCGACCACGGTCCCGACGGCCTGGGTCGAGGTGCAGTCCGGCGCGGTGCAGGCGAAGACCTGGCGCACCGCGACGAGCCCGGCGGAGGAGTCCTGGAGCGCCACCCGGACGAACAGGGCGTTCGCCAGATTGTCGGGCGACGCCACTCGCTTCTCCGGCGGCTGGAAGACGAGGTCGATCCCCGCCCGCGCCACCGCGTCGCCGGTCCAGGAGGTCGACGCCAGCCGGACCACGGCCCCGACCCAGGTCGTCCGCCCGGTCACCGCGCCCGGGGCCACGACCAGGCTCGCGCCGTAGGTGGTGCTGGCGACCGGAGCGTCGACGGCGCTCGCGAGCTGCGCCGCCCCCGCCTCGAGCACGGCGAGGTGCTCGCCGCCGTCCCATCGGGTGGCGCTGACCGTGCCTGCGAAGCTCTCGAAGTCGGCGAGCGGCGCGCCCGCGAAGTCCTGGCCGCCGACGTCGGCGCCGGCCACCGTCACTTGCCTGAGCGGCGGCGAGAAGGCGTGGAAGGTCGCGGCCGCGTCGAGCAGGGAGGGCGTCACCGTGTAGGAGCCGTCCGGCAGGCCGGCGAAGGCGTAGTGGCCGGCGGGGCCGGTGGTGGTGGAGCCGCTCCCGGCGCCCCCCAGCGTGACCGTCACGCCGTCGACCACCGTCCCGGCGACGGTGCCGGAGACGGTGCGCGTCCCGCCGACGACGGGCGAGGCGACGAAGTCCTGGCCGCCGACGTCGGCGCCGCTCACCGCGACCGACCGGCTCGGCGGCGCGAAGGTGAAGCCGGCCTTCGACGGCGTCACGGTGTAGGCGCCGTCCGCGAGGCCCGCGAAGGCGTAGCCCCCGTTGCCGTCGGTGGTGGCGGCGGCGGTGGCGGCGCCGGACAGGGCCACCGCGACCGCGGTGGCCCCGGTCACCGTGCCCGAGACCGAGTGGGTCGCCGTGGCGGCGAAGTCCTGGCCGGCGACGCTCGCTCCGCTCACCGTCACCGACCGGCTCGGCGGCGCGAAGGCGAATCCGGCCTTCGACGGCGTCACCGCGTAGGCGCCGTTCGCCAGCCCGGAGAAGGAGTAGGCGCCGCCGGCGTCGGTGGTGGTGACGGCGGCGCTGGCTCCGGACAGGGCCACCGCGACCGCGGTGGCCCCGGTCACCGTGCCCGAGATGGCGTAGGTGGTCGATCCGCCACCCCCCGATCCGCCCCCGCACGCCGTGAGCCCGGCCGCGCAGGCGCCCATCAGCGCGAGGTGCAGACGGTTCGAGCCGCCCATGGTGTTCCCCCTCGCGGTCCCGCCGACGGGTCCTGCGCCGACCGTCGGGGTTCCCGACCGCGCGACTCTAGGCCGCCGGGCGCGGCCGGGAGCGCCTTCCGTGGAGGACAAGGAGCCGCACCCTTTCTGGGCAGTGCTCCTCCCGCCGGTGCTCGTCACCGGCGAGCCTGACGCGGCTCGTCGAGGGAACCACTGCCGCAGCCCCAAGAGGCGAGCGCCCGGTGCGGCGGTGTGACCCGGGGTGATGCCGATCAACGACTGCTCCGCCCCGGAGCGCGACCGTGACCTCGGCAGGGCCGTGGCCCGTGTGCCTCGCGGCGCCACGACGAGCCCTGGCCTCTCGGGGGAGGCCATGCGCGTGTCCCGTGGGTCCTTCGGGCCTCTCCGCCCGGCGCTGGCTCTCGCTTCGTCCCTCGTCGCGGCCCTGGCGCCGCTCCTGGCGGCGGCGGACATCTCGTTCGCCGAGCCGCGGCTCCTGCCCGCCGGCTTCCACGCGACCGGCGGCGCCTTCATCGGCGCCGCGAGCGGGGACTTCGACGGGGACGGGAACCTCGACGTCGCCGCGACCGCGTGGGGCCTCGTCCCGCTCCTCTCGACCGGGGAGGAACGGGAGCACGTCGCCGTCTGGCTCGGGAACGGCGACGCCACCTTCCAGGCGCCGGTCCATGCCGACCTCGGCCCGAGGGACGCGGTGGGCGTCGCCGGGATCGCGGCGGCGGACCTCGACCGCGACGGCAAGCTCGACCTCGCGGTCGCGGCCTGGCGGCAGCAGAAGGTCCTCGTCCTCCTCGGCCGCGGCGACGGCACGTTCGGCCAGCCCGCCGCCTTCGACGCCGGCGTGATGGCCGGCAGCCTCCAGGTCGCGGATCTCGACGGAGACGGGAACGCCGACCTCGCCACGGTGCCGGCCGTCGTCGATCCCTCGGCCACGCAGGTCGCCGTGCTGCGGGGGGACGGGCTGGGCGGCCTCGGCGCTCCGACCCTCCACACCGTCGGCCGCTTCCCCGCGGACCTCGTCCTCGCCGATGCCGACGGCAAGAACGGCCTCGACGTCCTCGTCGCCTGCAACGCCGAAGGCCAGCTCTCGGTGCTGCTCAACGACGGGCACGGGAGCTTCCCGGCCGCGGCGCCGAGCTACCCGGTGCGGATCGACGCGCGCGGCCTGTGGGCCGGCGACTTCGACGGCGACGGCAAGCTGGACGTCGTCGTCGCCGGGCTGCTGGGGACCTACGCCGACGTCTGCGGCGGCGGCTGCATCGTCACGGTGCACGGAAACGGCGACGGCACCTTCACCGCCCCGCCGGCCGGGAACGTGAGGGTCACCGGCCCGTGGCCGTCTCGCTTCTACGTGGCCGGGAGCCAGGCGCCCGACCTGAACGGCGACGGCAGGCCCGACGCCTTCTTCCTGCGGGCGGAGGGCGACTTCGCCTTCAACGAGGTGACGGTCATGCTGAGCGAGCCCTCCGGCGGCCACTCGCTCGCCGAGTGGGTGGCGTCGCCGGGCCTGCCCGTGGACGGCGCCTCCCGGGTGGACGGCATGGGAACGTCGGCGGCGGTCGCCGGCGACTTCGACCGCGACGGCGCCCCGGACCTCGTCGTCGCCACCATCCGCGGCACGGGGAGCGCCACCTTCTCCCTGCTCCCCGGCGTTCCGGGAAGGCCGGGCACGTTCAGGGCGCCCAGGCTCGCCTCGCTCACCCGCGGCTGGGCCTGGACCCGGGGGCTCGCGCTCGGTCGCCTGGACGGGGGGGACACCCTCGACGTCCTCGCCATCACCGACGCCCTCGACGCGGTGCCGGGCAACGGCGACGGCACGCTCGGGGCCGCGTTCCCGGCGCTCGCTCGCGTGGCCGGCCCGGGCGAGTTCTACAACACGCTGCGCACCGCCGACCTGAACGGCGACGGGAAGCTCGACGCCCTCTGGCTCGCCACCGACGGCGTCCAGGGCGGCCCGCCGCCGAGACACCTCGTCTCCCTGGGGGCGGGCGACGGCACCTTCCAGCTCGTGGCCGGCCTCCCGGCCCACGCCGGGTTCGCTGGGGAAAACGCCGCCATCGCCGACTTCGACGGCGACGGGATCCCCGACCTCGCGGTCCTGGCGGTCGCCGTCGGCGGCGTGGTCCCCTACGTCCAGGCGCAGGTCGAGATCTGGAAGAACGACGGCCTGGGGACGGCGGGCTCCTTCACGCTGCTGCCCGTCGTCGACGTGCAGCCGGGGGGCGTGTTCGCCAGCTCCCCGGGCTTCGCCGCCGCCGACCTCGACGGCGACGGACATCCGGACCTGGTCGCCCACCGCTTCAACGCCGCCGGAGGGGACGACCTCCTCTTCCTCGAGGGCAACGGCGACGGGACCTTCGGAGCGCCCCAGGTCGTCGGCTCGGATCTCGGCGGCGCCGTGAGCGACGTCGCCGTGGCCGACGCCAACGAGGACGGGAAGCTCGACGTGGTCCTCGCCCGGGGGAGCTACGCCACCGTGCTGCTCGGGAACGGCGACGGCACCTTCCAGCCTCGCGCCGGCGGCTCGGACGTGGCGAGCGGCATCGGCACGGTGGAGGTCCGGGTCGCCGACCTCGACGGCGACGGGCACCTCGACCTGGTCGTGGGCGCCACCAACGGTCCCGCCTTCCACCGAGGCGACGGCCGGGGAGGCTTTGGACCTCCGCACCATCTCGCCGTCGGCTGCGAGGCGTCGGGGCTCCCGTTCGAGGTCGGGGACCTCGATGGCGACGGGCGTCCCGATCTCGTCGCCGGTCACCCCACGGGGGAGGCCGGCGTGGGTCCGAGCTTCGACTACCTCACGGTCCTCCGGAACGACTCGGGACCCCGCGCCGATCTGGCGGTGTCCCTGTCCGGCGCCCCTTCGCCCGTGCACGTCGCCGAGGCGCTCACCTGGACCATCGCGGTCTCGAACCTGGGGCCCGACGCGGCGGCCGGCGTCACCGTCCGGGATCCGCTGCGGCTCGGGGCGACGTACCTGTCGGCCAGCCCGAGCCAGGGCAGCTGCGCGCAGGCGGGCGGCGCCGTCACCTGCTCCCTGGGCCCGCTCGCGGCTGGCGCGAGCGCGACGGTCGCCGTCCGCGTGACGCCCGTGGGGCCCGGACCGGGAGCAGTCTGGAACACGGCCAGCTCGACCAGCGCCACGGTGGACCCCGACACCGCGGACAACGCCGCCCTGTCGGTGGCATCCGTTCTCCCCGCCTCCGCCGACCTGGCGCTCACCGCGTCGGACGCGCCGGACCCCGTGACGGCCGGCGCGAACCTCACCTACACCTTCGTCGCGACCAACCACGGGCCCTCGGCGGCCACCGCCGTCACCTTCGCCGACCCGCTGCCTGCAGGCGCCAGCTTCGTCTCCGCGGCGGCGAGCGCCGGCAGCTGCACGCACGCCGCGGGCACGGTGACCTGCGCCATCGGGGCGCTTGCCTCCGGGGCGCAGGCCGAGGTCGCCGTCGTCGTCACCCCGCAGTCACCGGGCGATCTCGCCAACACGGGCTCGGTCTCGGCCGCCGAGGGGGACCCGGAGCCGGCAAACGACTCCGCGCAGGCCCGGACGGTCGTCCAGGCCCCGGCGCGGAAGAAGCGCCGCGGCTGCGGCTGCGGGGAGCCCGGAGGATCCGAGGCGCTCCTCGCGGCCATCCTCCTCGCGACGGCCTGGCCTGGAAGGGGCGGTCGGAAGCACCGGTGACGGGCCCCTACTCGTAGACGGCGAGCTGGACGAAGCCGGCCCGGGCCGTGGCTCCGTACTCGCTGCGCAGGGAGAGGCCTCGGGGCGCCTCCCCGAAGGGCAGGACGGCGCTCGCCACCGCGGTGACCCGGTCGGACAGGTCGAGGCGGATCTGCGGGGCGAGGAGCCCCGAGCCGTCGGCCGGCGAGACCAGCGCCGTCAGCGAGGCGGTGGTGACCGGCGAGAACGTGTAGGAGGCGCTGGCTGCCGCGGCGTGGCGACCGGGGATCTGGAGGTCGCCGCGCAGGAGCCTGCGCTGGAAGCCCGGGTCGGCGAGGAGCGCCGCCAGCCGGCCGGCGCTGCGGGCGCCGAAGCCCGAGTGGTGGTACTCGCCGAGCAGGAGCAGCCCGTTGCCC
The DNA here is from genome assembly GCA_036555405.1 of Anaeromyxobacteraceae bacterium. Classification (GTDB taxonomy): domain Bacteria; phylum Myxococcota; class Myxococcia; order Myxococcales; family Anaeromyxobacteraceae; genus DATBLK01. The sequence continues at coordinate 13,267 of DATBLK010000354.1, read as the reverse complement.
ACCGCGAGGCGGCGGGAGGCGCCGGCCACGGCCTTGAAGGCCAGGCGCGGGTCCCCGAACGCCCCGCCCGCCGGCAGCGCCTCGCGCGCCCGGAAGGCGGCCAGCTCCCCGTGCAGCTCGGCGCCGCCGAGGGCGCCCGACGCGGCCAGCCCCAGGAGCCAGTCGCCGGCGCGCCAGCCGGCCACGACCTCTCCGTCGAGGTCGCCGGCGGCTCCCCGCAGGCGGCCCGCCGCCGCCATCTCGCGGGCGGCCTCGGCCCCCGCCACCACCAGCTCCGCGCCGGCGCGGTCGGCGAGCCGCAGCTCCACCCGCGCCGCGTCGACGCCGCGGCGCCACTCCCGGTCGACCTCCAGGAAGGCGAAGGGGGCGAAGAGGTCGACCGCGCCGAAGAGGACGCCCCGCCCCCAGCCCACCGCCTGCCGTCCCAGGGTGAGCTGGGCGGGGCCCAGGCGGAGCGCCGCCGCGGCCCGGTCGACCTCGTGGCGCCAGGCGAGCCCCGTGCCCCGGGCGATGGACCAGTCGAGCGGCCGCAGCCGGTAGGGCGGCGGGGCGTCGAGCGGAAGGGGCCCGGCGGCCGCGGACGCCGCCCCGGCCGACTCCACCCGCAGCCGCTGCTCGTAGGCGGCCTCGAGGGTCGTCGCCGGGCCCGGGTGCCCCAGGCCCTCGAGGCGCAGGCGCCACAGCCCGGCGCCCGAGGTCCGGTCCGCCGGGGGCAACGGGTCGAACGCCTCCCGCTCGACGAGCCCGCTGGCCTTGAGCGAGATGCGGAGCTCCAGGGCGCGCTCGTCGCCGCCGGCGGCCGCCGCCGCGGCCAGCGAAGCCGCCAGGAGCGCCGCGAGCATCAGGGCCTCGCGCCCTCCGCGCGGCCGACGCCGGGGAGGATCTCGTGCGGCGCCTCCCCCGCCTTGGCCTCGTCCCGCGCCACGCGCCCGTCGACGAGCGTCACCACCCGCACGGCGTGGGTCACGACCCGCGGATCGTGAGTCGAGAAGAGGAAGGTCATCCCGTGCCGATCGCGGAGGTCGCGCATGAGGTGCATGAGCACCTCGGCGTTCTCGCCGTCGAGGTTGGCGGTGGGCTCGTCGGCGAGCACGAGCCGCGGCCGCGACGCCACCGCCCGGGCCACCGCCACGCGCTGCTGCTGGCCGCCCGAGAGCTCGGCCGGGCGCCGGCCCGCGAGGTCGCGCAGCCCGAGCTCGTCGAGGACCTCCGAGGCCCGCGCGCGCCTCTCGGCGCCCATCCCCTGCAGCTCCAGCACGAACTCCACGTTCTCGCGGGCGGTGAGCACCGGCACCAGGTTGTAGGCCTGGAACACGAAGCCGATGCCGCGCAGCCGCAGCGCGGCCCGCTGCCGCCGGCCGAGCGCCGCGACGTCCCGGCCCAGCACCGAGAGCGCGCCCGAGGTCGGGCGATCGAGCGCGCCGAGGAGGTTCAGGAGCGTGGTCTTGCCGCTTCCCGAGGGGCCGACCAGGGCCAGGAACTCCCCCTCGCGGACCTCCAGGTCCACGCCGCGGAGGGCCCGCACCGCGACCGCGCCCTCGCCGAACACCTTCTCCACCCCCCGGGCGACGACGACGGGCTCGGTCACGGCAGGCTCCGGAGCGCCTCGGCCGGATCGGTCCTGGCGACGAACCAGGCCGGCCAGAGGGTGGCGAGAAGGGTGGCCGCGAGCGAGATGCCCAGGGCCTCGGGCAGGACCCAGGCGCCGAGGTCCAGGTAGATGATGGGCTCGACGACGACTCCCTGGAAGGTCCAGCCCGGGCCCATGAGGGAGCGGAAGTCGATGCCGGTGCGATGGAGGTGCGCCAGCACCGGCAGCGCCAGGCCGAGGGCGAGGGCCGCGCCGGCCAGGCCGACGAGGATCGCCTCGCCGGCGAGGAGCCGGACGAGCCGCCCCGCGCCGGTGCCGAGCGCGGTGAGGACCGCGAACTCCCGGCGCCGCTCCAGCACCGAGGCGAGCTGCGCGCTCCCCACGCCCAGCAGGACCACGAGGAGGATCACGCCGGTGAAGAGGCGGCTGAAGGCGGCGTCCTGCTCGATGTGCCCCTTGAAGTCGGGCGTCAGCTCCTCCCAGGTCATGACGTCCTCGGCCGGGAGCCGCGCCGCCAGGGCCGAGCGCGCCGCCGGGATCGCCGCGAGCTCGCGAAGCAGGACCGTCACCTCGGCCGGCCCGGCGAGCCCGGTCAGCGCCTCGACGTCGGCGAGCGACGTGCGGCACAGCGACGCGTCCATCTCCTCGCTGCCGGTGGCGATTGCGCCCACGACCGTGAGCATGGCGCTCTCGATGGTCCCCCCGCTCCCGACGGCCGTCGCCAGGACCTCGTCGCCGAGCTCGGCCCGGAGCCGGTCGAGCGCCGCCTGGCCCAGGACCGCCGCCCCGCGCTCCCCGGGGCGCAGCCAGCGGCCCGCCCGCAGCTTGCGCGCGAGCCGGTCCAGGCGCTGCTCCGCCTCGGCCTCGACGCCCACCATCTCGACGGCCACCACCCGCGTGCCCATGGCGAGGAGCGCCTGGGCGCGGGCCCGGGCCCCCGCCACCGCCGCGCCCGGCAGCTCCCGCGCGGCGGCGAGCGCCGCGTTCCCCGCCGCCAGGCGGAGCTGCGGGTCGCGGCTCCGGCGCCAGCCGGCCGGCACCACCCGGAGGTGGCCCACCCCGTTGTCGATCACCGCCCGCGAGTACAGCCGGTCTCGCCCGCGGTTGAAGGAGTCGGCGAAGAGCGCCAGGGCGCAGCCGATGCCGATCCCGGCCACCGACAGCGCCGTCCGCCGGAGGTTCCGGCGGGTGCTGCGCAGGGCGTAGCGGGCGGCCACGAGCGCCACGTTCAGGTCCTCAGGGCCCCGGCCGGCTCGAGCCGCGCCGCCCGGAAGGCGGGCCAGGCGGCGGCCAGCAGCGACGTCAGGAGGACGGCGCCCACCGTCTGGGCCACGTCGGCGGCGGCGAGCTCCGGGTGGACGAGCATCGACCAGCGGGTGCCGGCGAAGGAGAGCTGCTCGGGCCCGCCGCCTGCCAGGGCGGCGAGGTTCACGCCCCTGCGCGCGAAGGCCAGGACGAGGCCGCCCCCCAGCGCCGTGCCCGCCGCGGACCCCGCCAGGCCGAGCGCCAGCGCCTCGGCGAGCACCAGGCGCACCACGCGCCCGGGACCGGTGCCCAGGGCCAGCAGCATCCCCAGCTCCCCGGTCCGCTCGAAGGTCGCCATCAGCATGGTGTTGGCCACGCCCGCCGCCGCCGCGACGAAGACGACGACGAGGAGGAAGAACCCGGCGACGTAGACGAGGTCGATGAGCGAGACCATCTCCGGCGCCAGGGCCTTCCAGGGCAGCACCTCCAGGCCGGCGAGGGCCGGATGGCCGCGGAGGCGCTCGGCCAGCGCCTCCGCCCGGTCCGGGTCGCGGGCCCGGACCACGATCTCGTGGGCGGTGCCGCCGAGGGCCAGCAGCTCGCGCGCCTCGGCCAGGGCCAGCACCACGCCGTGCCGGTTCACCGCGTCGACGGAGCTGTCGAGCGTGCCCGCGACGACGAAGAGGTCGTTGGCGAGCGACCCGTCGGCCCCCTGGCCGATGAGCGCCAGGGAGTCGCCGGTGCGGGCGCCCATGCCCTGGGCCAGCAGCGTCCCGACGAGGACCCGCCGCCCCTCCGGCAGCGCGCCCGCCCCGGCCAGCAGCCCGTGGGTCCCCGCCTCCTGGGCCGGGTCGACGCCGACCACCAGGACCGCGTGCCCCTCGGTCCCCACCGCGGCCAGGGCGGGGGCCCAGGCGCGGGCCGTGGCTCCGGCCACCTCGGGGTCGGCGCGGAGGGCGGCGACCGCGGCGTCCGCGTCCGGGATGACGCGGTCGACGGCCCGGTCGCGCCGCCACTCCGGGGCGTGCGCCTGGACGTGGCCCAGCATGGGGCCGGTGACGGTGGCCACCATCCAGCCGCCGTAGCCGCGCAGCACGCCGTCGTAGCTCAGCACCAGCGCCTGGGAGAGGCCGATGGCGGCGAGCGCGAGCCCGGTGCGGCGCCGGTTGCGCCACAGGTTCCGCCAGGCGATCCGCCAGGTGGTCACGGGTCACCGGCTCCGCTCGAGGCGCGCCAGGCTGAAGGTGTCCTCCGGGACGTCGGCGTCGAACTGCGCCTCGAGGTACCGGAGCTCGGTGCGCTGCCCCTCGGTCCCCTCCGGCACCAGCACCAGGCGGGTCGGGATCCGCCGCCCGCCGAGCACCTTCACCTCGTCGAAGCGCATCGTGCGCGCCAGGCGGCCCTTGCGGTCGAAGTGGCGCTCCTCCAGGGGGAGCCCGTCGTCGCCCACCAGCAGCTCGATGCGGGCCCAGCGCCCGACGACGCCCGGGCGGACGTCGAGCTCGAGCCACCATCCCGGCGGGCCCTCGCTGCGGCGCTCGACCCGCGCCTCGAAGTCCTTTCGAAGGGACGACTCCTTCACCAGGTCGTCGTTCGTGAAGTCGGTGCCCATCCAGGAGCCCAGCATCATCGACGGGGGCACGCGGATGGTCCGCGCGATGCGGGGCAGCCAGTTCCATAGATTCTGGCCGTCGCGCAGCGTGGCGGTGCCGGCCTCCCGCGGCGGCGCCTCCACGACCACCAGCGCCTTCTCCTCGCCGCGGGTCCAGGCGCGGATGCGGAGGGTCCGCGAGGTGCGGGGAGCGGTCACGGCGATCTCCATGCGGGCGATGCTCGCCCTGGAGCGGAACAGGTCGTCGAGGCGCCGGAGCACGGACTCGACGTCGGGCGGCGCCGGGGGCCCTCCGCCGGCGCGCCGCGGCGACGCCAGGGCGACCGCGGCGACCGCCGCAACCCAGACCCCCGTGCGGAATCGATGCCCGCGAGCCGTCGCCACCGAGCGCCCCCGGTCGCCATGTTAGACCGGCCGCCCCGCGCCGTGGCGCGCGAGCCGACGCAGCGCTGCGGCTTGCGGTCGCGCCCGCCGCCGGCCGTGGGCATCGCGCCGCGCCCCGCTCGGGGACCTCCGACCCACGTCGGTGCCCGTTCGCCGATGCGTCTGCTACACCCTGCCGGCGGGGCATCCCGCCCCCCGCCCGGGAGCGACCATGGCCACGTCGGAGCTGGAGCAGCGCATCGCCGCCGCCACCGCGGTCTTCGCCAAGGACGAGGGGACCTGGGACGCGGAGATGACGATCGTCCCCGGCCCGGGCATGGCGCCCATCCAGCAGAAGGGCGTCTCCACGAACCGCCGGATCGCCGGCGGGCGCTGGCTGGTCGTCGACTTCCGGGCCGAGAGCGGCTTCGAGGGGCACGGCGTCTACGGCTGGGACGCGGCCCGGGAGCGCTACACCGGCGCCTGGGTGGACTCGCTCCAGACCGCCATCGCCCGCGGCGAGGGCACCTGGGACCCGGTGGCGCGGACCATGACCTTCGAGGTGGAGGTGGCGCACGCCGGCCAGACGGTGCGCTACCGCGAGGTGACGAAGACCATGCCCGACGGCTCGCTCGAGTACCGCCACTTCCTCCCCACGCCCGGCGGCGGGGAGTTCGAGATGATCCGGACGGTCTACCGGAGGCGGGCGGGGTAGCGCGGCGGCGCGGGGACGGCGGCGCGAGGATTCAGCGCGCCGCGACGCGCTCGTGGAGCTTCGCGCCGAGCCAGGCGCACGGCACCGAGCTCAGCGCGAGCAGCACCGGGTACCAGGCCGGGCCGAGGTCGGCCTTGATCGCCGCGACCGCGCCGAGCGCGCTGAGCAGGAGCCCGAGGACGCCGAGGATCATGGCGTGGCGCGTCGGATTGCGCGGCGCGGCGCGGGCGGTGAGGTAGCTGCCGAGGACGGCGATGGGGATCCGGTACGCGAGGGCGAGAAGGTTCAAGCCCGGGCTGCGCATCGGCTCGCCCCACGGCGGATACACGTGCAGCAGGTGGAGCACCTGATCGATGCCGAGCGAGAGGGCGAAGATCGAGACGAAGCCGAGGAGCACCGCGCCCACGCTGCGCGGCACGCTGCCCGCCCGTGGCGTGGCGGTGATGGTCGTCATGGGCTTCCTTTCAGTCTGTGACACGGCGGCGCGAAGGCCGCGTCGGGAGGGTCGTGGAGCACTCGGGCTTCGGGCGAGGCGGCGCACCGTGGCCAGCGGCGGGTCCGGCCTGGCCTGCCCCCTACCCCGCCTGCGCCGCCGCCGCCCGCGCCTTCGACCGCTCGGCCCGCTCCTCGAGCCAGATGGTCATGGGCGCGGCGATGAACCAGGTCGAGTAGGTCCCGGAGATGATGCCGACGAGCATCGCCATCGAGAAGTCGAAGATGGTCCCGACGCCCAGGATCAGGAGCCCGACGAGCGACAGCGCGGTCGCGAAGGAGGTGAGGAAGGTGCGGCCCAGCACCTCGTTGATCGCCAGGTTCACGATCTCGGAGAGCTTCCTCCCCTTGTACAGCCCCTGGTTCTCGCGGATGCGGTCGTAGATCACCACCGTGTCGTTCACCGAGTAGCCGACGATCGTCAGGATCACCGCCACCGAGGTGAGGTTGAACTCGCGGCCCGAGAAGGCGAAGTAGCCGAGGGTGATGACCGCGTCGTGCACCAGGGCGATGATCACGCCGGGGCTGAAGCGGAAGTCGAACCGGAAGCCCACGTAGAGGACGATGAGCCCCATGGCGTACAGGATGGCCTTGAAGCCCTGGTTGCGGAGCTCGCGGCCCACCGCCGGGCCCACGTACTCGACGCGCCGCACCTCGGGCCGCGCCTCGCCGAAGCGGGCGCGCAGGTCCCGCTCCACGTTGTCCTGGATCCCCTGGGTGATGACCGCGAAGGAGCGCGTCCCGGCGGCGAGGCCGGCCTCCTCGCGCACCTCGCGGACCCGGACGCCGGCCGCCTCCACCGCGGCCTTGAGGTCGGCCGGCGAGGGCGGCGCCCCCTGGAACTGGAAGTCGATCTTGTCGCCCAGGTCGGCGCTGAAGGCCGGGGGGCCCTGGAGGGGGAAGCGCGCCCCGACGGCGGCGGCCACCTTCTGCACGTCCTCGGCCGAGAGGAGCGCGATGCGGCCCACGCGGACCAGGTAGGTGTTGTCCGCCTCCGGGCCGTAGGTCTGGACCGCGGCGTCCTTGAACCCCAGCTCCTCGACGCCGCGGCGGATGGCGCCCGGGTCGACCGGCCTGGCGAACTTCACCTCCATCTCGGTGCCGCCGGCGAAGTCCACGCCGAAGTTGAGCCCGTGGACCACCGGCAGCGCCCAGACCAGGACCGCCAGGTTGGCGATGAGCGAGAGGGTCACGGCGATGCGGCGCTTGCCGACGAAGTCGAACTTCGTGCCGTGCGGGACGACGTCGAAGGTCTTGAATCGCATCTAGACGCTCAGGCGCGCCGTGTCGTGGCGCGTGAAGTAGTCCATCAGGGCCCGGGTCACGACGATGGAGGTGAACATCGAGGCGATGAGGCCGATGATCAGGGTGACGGCGAAGCCTCGCACCGGCCCCGAGCCGTACTCCATGAGCACCACGCCGGCGACGAGGGCGGTGACGTGGCTGTCGACGATGGTCCAGAAGACCCGGTCGTAGCCCTGGTCCACGGCCTGCTTCACCGCCTTCCCGGCGCGGAGCTCCTCGCGGATGCGCTCGTTGATGAGCACGTTCGCGTCCACCGCCATGCCCAGGGTGAGGACGAAGCCGGCGATGCCCGGGAGCGTCAGCGTCGACCCGAAGATCGACATGATGGCGAGGACCAGGAGGCCGTTCAGCGCCAGGGCCAGGTCGGCCATGAGGCCGCTCGCCCGGTAGTAGGCCGCCATGAAGATCCCGACGAGGAGCAGGCCCACCAGCGCCGCGGCGGTGCCCTTCTTCACCAGCTCCGGCCCGAGCGTGGCGCCCACGGTGCGCTCCTCGAAGATGGTCACCGGCGCGGGCAGGGCGCCGGCCTTGAGCACCAGGGCGATGTCGTTCGCCTCGTCGTACATCTCCTGGAAACCCCGGTTGGACCCGAGCGTGATCTGGCCGTTCGACGAGATCTTCCCCTGGATGTAGGGCGCGGTCTCCACCTTGCCGTCGAGGACCGTGGCCATCCGCCGCCCCAGGTTCTGCCCGGTGAGCTTCTCCATCAGGCGGGCGCCCTCGGGCGACATCGAGAAGACCACGATGGGCCGGTTCAGCCCCTGCGACGAGTCGGTGGAGGCGCGGGCGTCGGAGATGTAGTCCCCGGTGAGCTCGGTCTTGGCGCGCAGGAGGTAGCTCCGGTAGTAGCGGTCCCGCACCGGGCCGGCACCCACCGAGACCTCGCCGACGCCCATCTCCTGCTCGCGCGTGAGCCTGGGCCGGGCGTGTCGCTCGACGGCGGCCTCGAGGTGGTCGCGGCGGCTCGCCAGGATCATCGTCGCCTGCCGCTGGTTGCCCCCGGGAAGCTCCACCGTCTCCACGGTCCAGCATCCGCCCTCGGGGAGCGGGAAGGTCAGGATGCCCTGGTCGCTGGGGCAGGCGGGCAGCTCTCCCCGCACGGCGTCGAGCGCCGTCGAGTCGTCGTCGCAGATCTTGAACTCGAGCTGGGCGGTGCGCCCCAGGAGCTCCTTCGCCTTCCCCGGGTCCTTGAAGCCCGGGAGCTGGATCTGGATCTGGTTGTTCGCCTTGCGCTTGATGTCCGGCTCGGTGACGCCCCACTTGTCCACGCGGTTGCGGATGGTCTTCTCCGCCTGCTCCACCGCCTTCTTCTGGAACTCCTGGACCACGCGCGGCTTGAAGGCGAACCAGACGGCCCCCGCCGGCGCGCCGCCGGGCGCGTTCATCTCGACGCCGTAGCCGTCGACGACGACGTCCTCCACCTGCTTCGGCTCGGGGGAGCGGACCTCGACCCGGGCTCCGTCGGGCGACGTGCCCACCGAGGTGGCCGGCACCTTCTTCTCGCGCAGGTAGTCGGCGATCTCGTCGGCGCGCCGCGCCACCTTGGCCTTCACGGCGCGGTCGACGTCGACGCCCATGGCGAGGTGGATGCCGCCCTGGAGGTCCAGCCCCAGGTTCAGGTGCTTGCGGGCGTCGGGCGCCCAGCGCGGGACCGCCTGCTCGTACTCCGGGGTGTTGCGCCGCTCCGGCGGGAGCCGGAAGTAGAACCAGCTCGGGACGAGCTGGTAGAGGGCGAGCAGCGTCACGCCGGCGATGAGCGCGACGCGCCAGTACCAGGAGCGCTCCATCACTTCTTCTCCGCCTTGGCCTCGGGGGCGCCGCCCTCGACCCAGCCGCCCAGGACCTGGGCCTTCAGCACCCGGACCTTGGTGCCGCCGCCGATGTTCAGCGTCACCACCTTGTCCTCGACCGCCACCACCTCGCCGATGATCCCGCCCTGCGTCACCACCTCGTCGCCGCGCTTCAGCTGCTGCAGGAAGCCCTGGTGCTTCTTCTGCTGCCTCTGCTGGGGGCGGAAGAACACGAAGTAGAAGACCACCGCGATGGCCAGGAAGGGGACCATCGCCGACCACGGGCTCTGCTGCTCTCCGGCCTGCGAGAGGAAGGCGTGGAAGATGGGATGCATGGTCTCTCCGCTCCGGGTGGCCTGGTCCGAAAAGCGCCGTGTTCTAGCAGGATTCCGGCGTGGCCGGCAACGGGATTCTCCCGGGCCGGTCTGGGGCAGGTCTAGGGCAGGTCTAGGGCTCCGCCCCCTCGCGGTAGCGCGCCAGCCGCTCGCGGCGGAAGGACTGGAATCGCCCCTCGGAGATCGCCTGGCGAGCCCCGGCGACGAGGTCGAGGTAGTGCTGCAGGTTGTGGAGGGTGTTGAGCCGGAGGCCGAGCGTCTCCCCCGCCTTGAAGAGGTGGCGCAGGTAGGCGCGCGAGAAGGTCCGGCAGGTGTAGCAGCGGCAGTCCGGGTCGGCGGGGCGGGCGTCGTCGGCGCTGGCCGCGTTGCGCACCACCAGCTTGCCCCGGCTCGTGAAGAGGAGCCCGTTCCGGGCGCAGCGCGTCGGCAGGACGCAGTCGAAGAGGTCGACGCCGGCGCCGATGGCCCGGAGGAGGTCCGCGGGCGTCCCCACGCCCATGAGGTAGCGCGGCTTCTCCGCGGGGAGGAGCGGCGCGTCGCGCTCGACTCCGGCCTGCGTCTCCTCGGGCGCCTCGCCCACGGCGTAGCCGCCGAGCGCGTAGCCGGGGAGGTCGAGCGCGGCCGCCTCCTCGATGGCGCGGCGGCGGAGGTCGGAGAAGAGCCCTCCCTGCGCGATCCCGAAGAGGGCGGCGGGGGCGCCGCCGGCCTCGGCCTTGCGCGCCTCGGCCTCGCGCCAGGCGGCCCGGCAGCGCTCGAGCCAGCGCTGCGTCCGCGCCAGGGCCGCCTCGTGGCGGGCCCGGTCGGCCCGGGCCGGCGGGCACTCGTCGAAGGCCATGAGCACGTCGGCTCCCAGCGCCTCCTGGACCTCCACGGCCCGCTCCGGCGTGAAGCGGTGGCGCGAGCCGTCGAGGTGGCTCGTGAACTCGACCCCCTCCTCCTCGACCCGGGCCAGGCCGGGGCCGTCCCCATCCGCCCCCAGGCTGTAGACCTGGAATCCGCCCGAGTCGGTGAGCAGGGCCCCGCTCCAGGCCATGAAGCGGTGAAGGCCGCCGAGGCGCCGGACCCGCTCGTGCCCGGGGCGCAGGTAGAGGTGGTAGGTGTTCGCGAGGACGACCTCCGCTCCCAGCTCCACGAGGTCGCGGGGCGCCAGCGTCTTCACCGCCGCGGCCGTGCCCACCGGCATGAAGGCCGGGGTCTCCACGGCCCCGTGGGGCGTCTCCAGGAGCCCGCGGCGGGCGGCGCCGTCGGCGGCGACGAGCCGGAAGCGGATCACGCCGGCTCCTTCGCCCGGGCGCACGAGGACGTCAAGGGCGGTCAGGCCGTCGGCGCCCCGGAGCGCGCCGCCTCCTGGGCGATGCGCCGCCAGGCGCGCCCGGCACGGCCCTCGACCACCACCCGCAGGCCGGCGGAGCGCGGGACGTCGCCGCCGACCGAGTTCCAGCAGACCACCGCGCGGGCCGCCGGCGCCAGGAAGGTGCGGCCCAGCCGGAGGTGGAGGACCTCGCCGACCATGGGGAGCGGGCCGGTCCAGCCCACCGCCACGCCGCCCTCGGAGAGGTTGAGCGCGCTGGTCTGCACCTCGAGCCCGTCCCGCACCACCCGCATCGGGCGCGCCACCACGTAGCGCGGCGCGCGCTCCCGGAAGGTGACCTTCTCGCCGCGGGCCGCGGCTCCGAGGAAGGTCGCCGCCGGCACGCTCGCCTTGTCGAGCGACAGCTCCACCCCGGGAGGGAGCGAGGGCCGGCCGATGCGCCGGACGAGGGCGATGCTCCCCAGCACCGTGGCGCGGATGGTCTGGCCGTAGATGCCGATGCGCACCGCGACGTCGTCTCCGACCCGCGCCTCCGAGAGCGTCGGCAGGAAGAGCGTCCCCGCCTCCGCCCGCCATCCGGCCAGGTACTGGCCGGGCTCGAGGTTCAGGGCTACCGAATGGAGCTTCCGTCCTTCCGCCATCAACCCCCCGTCACCGTCGCTCCCTTCTATCCCACGAGTGTGGCATCGCCATAGCTAAAGAAGCGGTAGGCCCGGCGCACGGCTTCTCCGTAGGCCGCGAGCACCCTCTCCCTCCCCGCGAAGGCGCAGACCAGGACCAGCAGCGTGGAGCGCGGGAGGTGCAGGTTCGTCACCAGGGCGTCGACGGCCCGGAAGCGGTAGCCAGGACGGATGAACAGGTCGGTGCGGCCCTCGCCCGGCCGGACGCCCGCCCCATCGTGGGCGGCCTCCAGCGTCCGCGCCGCGGTGGTTCCCACGGCGACGACCCGCCCGCCCCGGGACCGGCAGGCGTCGACGGCCTCGGCCGTCTCGGCCGGGACCCGGTAGCGCTCGGGGTGCATCCGGTGGGCGGCGAGGTCCTCCGCCCGCACCGGGAGGAAGGTGCCCGCCCCGACGTGGAGCGTGACCGCGGCGCGCCGGACGCCGCGGGCCTCGAGCCGCTCGAGGAGCTCCGGGGTGAAGTGCAGGCCGGCGGTGGGGGCGGCGGCGCTGCCGGGGACGCGGGCGTAGACCGTCTGGTAGCGCTCGCGGTCGAGCGGGCCGTCGGGCCGCCGCAGGTAGGGCGGCAGCGGCACGTGGCCGGCGCGCTCCAGGGCGGCGTCGAAGTCCCCGCCCGCGAGGTCGAAGCGAACCGCGAGGAATCCCTCCCCCTCGAGGCCCTCGACCTCCGCCCCCAAGCCGCCGAGGTCGAGCCGCTGCCCCGGGCGGAAGGGCTTCGAGGCCTGGCCCAGGGCGAGGAATCGCGCGCCGGGCCGCGCCGGGTCCCCGGGGAGCGGCTCGCAGAGGAGGACCTCGCAGCGCCCACCGCTGCCCTTCGTCCCCAGGAGGCGAGCCGGAACCACCCGGCTGTCGTTCACCACCAGGAGGTCGCCCGGCAGGAGGAGGTCGGGCAGGTCCGAGAAGCGGGCGTGGCGGACGGGCCCCTCCCGCCGCGGCAGGACCAGCAGCCGCGAGGCGTCGCGGCGCGGCAGCGGCTCCTGGGCGACGAGCGCCTCGGGGAGCTCGTAGTCGTAGTCGGAGAGGCGGTCCTCCACCATGCGCCTCTACCACGGCCCGCGGACGCGGTGGAACGGGCGCGCCCGCCGCCTCAGTGGCGGAGGATCTTCGAGAGGAAGTGCCGCGCCCGCTCCGAGCGCGGCGCCTCGAAGAACTGCTCCGTGGGCGCGTCCTCGTCGATGCGGCCGCCGTCCATGAAGACCACCCGGCGGGCGACCCGCCGGGCGAAGCCCATCTCGTGGGTCACGCACATCATCGTCATCCCCTCCCGGGCGAGCTCGACCATGACGTCGAGCACCTCGTTGATCATCTCGGGGTCGAGGGCCGAGGTGGGCTCGTCGAAGAGCATGCAGACCGGGTCCATGGCCAGGGCGCGGGCGATCGCCACCCGCTGCTGCTGCCCGCCCGAGAGCCGGCTCGGGTGCTTGTCGGCCTGCCCCCGGAGGCCGACGCGATCGAGGAGCGCCAGGGCCTTGGCCTCCGCCTCGTCCCGGCTCCGCCCCAGGACCTTCACCTGGGCGAGGCGCAGGTTCTCGGCCACGGTCATGTGGGGGAAGAGCTCGAAGTGCTGGAACACCATCCCGGCGCGGGCGCGCAGCCGGGGGAGGTCGGTGCCCGGGTCGCCCACCGAGATCCCGTCGACGGTGATCGCCCCCCGCTGGAACGGCTCCAGGCCGTTGGCGCACTTGAGGAGGGTGGACTTCCCCGAGCCGGACGGGCCGCAGACCACGACCACCTCGCCCTTCGAGACCCGGGTGCTGCAGTCGGCGAGCACCTGGAGGGAGCCGTACCACTTCGAGACGTCGCGGAAGACGATCACGCGGCGAGCCT
>DATBLK010000239.1:0-18829 GCA_036555405.1 Anaeromyxobacteraceae bacterium | reverse complement strand
GGCACGGCGGGCTGGACGGTCCTCGTCTACGTCGTGGCCGACAACGACCTCGAGCCCTTCGCGCTCGGCGACCTGCAGGAGATGGCGACGGTGGGGAGCGCCGCCGGCGTTCGCATCGTGGCGCAGGTGGACCGCTCGCCGCAGTACACGAGCGACCCGGTCCTGGGCACCGCGAACTGGACCGGCGCGAAGCGCTTCCTCGTGAACAGCGGGTCGCTCCAGGAGCTGGCGACGGCGGGAGCGATCGACTCGGCCGCATCCGCCAACCTCGCAGACTTCATCCAGTGGGGCGTGAAGGCCTATCCGGCCACCCGCTACATGCTCGTCCTCTGGGACCACGGCGGCGCCTGGCGCGGGTTCGGCGTGGACGAGACCAGCTCCAGCATCATGAAGGTGCCGGCCATCGCCACCGGGGTGGGGGACGGGCTCGTCGCGGCCGGCATCGCCAGGTTCGACATCATCGGCTTCGACGCCTGCCTGATGGCCTCGCTCGAGGTCGCCGAGGCGGTGAAGACCTACGGCTCGTACCTCCTCGCCTCCGAGGAATCCGAGCCCGGTCACGGCTGGGACTACGCCTCGCTGCAGCTCGCCAGCGCCACGCCGACGACCGACGCGCCGACCCTGGCGAGGGCGATCGCCGACGGCTTCCAGGCCCAGGCGAACTCGCCCCAGTGGAAGACCGGCGCCGGCATCACGCTCTCGGTCGTCGACCTGTCCAGGGTCGCCGCCATCGACACCGCCCTGGCGGGCTTCCAGACGGCGCTCGCCGCCGACCCGGCCGCCGCGACCGCCATCGCCCGGGAGCGCGCCGCCGCGCTGGAGTTCGGAACCCAGCCCGACCCGGCGGCCTCCTACCAGATGGTGGACATGGGCGACCTGTTCGCGCGCCTCTCCACCTCGCTCCCGGGCGCGCTCGCCGCCGCCGCCGGGGCCGTGCGCTCCGCCGTCGACGCGTCCGTCGTCTACCAGGTGAAGGGGAGCGCCAAGGCGGCGGCGCACGGGCTCGCGGCCTACTTCCCCCCCGACGCCACGCTCTACAAGGCCGAGTACGACGCCCTCGCCGGCATCGACACCTGGCGCAACCTCGTGAAGGGGTACCAGACGGCGTCGGGGAGCGCAGCCACGCCGCAGTTCGTGGGCGGCTCCGGGACGCTGAACGCCGGGCCCTCCACCGTCGACGTCGCCGGAGACCTCGCCGCCGGCTCGCTCGCGGCCATCGCCGCCACCACGCTCTACTACGGCATACCCGGACCGGGGGCGAACGACGCCTGGCTGCTCGGCGACCAGCCCGGGGCGACGTTCGCCGGCACCCCGGACACGGCGCAGGGGCAGTGGGACTACTCCGTCTTCGTGCTCGACCAGGGGGGGTACCAGGAGTACGGGTACCTGAGCATCGTGGTCACGCCGAGCGCCTGCGCCGCCTACGTGCCCTTCGAGTACGCCGACGGGGCGGCCCTGCGCGATTCCATCTGGGAGCTGATCTTCGACTGCAACAGCGGCGCGGTCACCGCGAGCACCTTCTACGTCCAGTCGGCCGGAGGCGCCTTCGGGCCGCTCTCTCCGGCGGCCGGCTCGAAGCTGCACGCGGTCGTGGCCTACATGTCCGACGCCGGCGCGGCGACCTGGGCGGTGCAGTGGCTGCGCTCGTCCGCCGGCGCCGGCTTCGACGCCGCGAACACCGACGCGCTCGCCTTCGGATTCGCGTCCCTGGCGGCCGGCGACCCCTACTACATCTCCCTGCGGGTGAGCAACGCGGCCGGCGAGGGGAGCTGGATCTACGCCAACGGGGTCACGCGGCCGTGACCGGGCGCCTCGTCGCCGCGGCGCTCGTGGCCCTGGTGGGGCCGGCCCTCGCCGACGGGCCGCAGCCGGCGCGCGTGCCCATGGGCACGGGCGGCTCCGTCGCTCGCCCCGAGGCGCCGGGCGCGGAGGCCGTCCGGGGGCGGTCGGGCCGCGTCCGCTGGGAGGCGCGCGGGTGTCTGGCCGCGAGGGGAGAGGCGCCGGCGCGCGCCTTCGAGGTCGAGCCGGGGCGTCGGGCGCTGCCGGAGCCGCCGTCCGTGGATGCGGCGCCCGGCGGGGCGCGGGTGCGCCACCAGCTCACGCACGCCTGCTGCCTCGCCGGCGCGGTGCGGGCGGTGCGCGCCCGCGGGGTGTGGGAGGTGCGCGAGACCCTCTCGGGCACGCCCTGCCGCTGCCTCTGCGCGTCGACGCTCGAGACCTTCGTCTCGCTGCCGCGCGGGCGGCAGCGGGTGCGGGTGGTCGTCCTGCGGGGCGAGGAGCGGACCGTGGCCGGGGAGTGGACCCTGGACGTGCGGTAGCGTCCGTCTAGGTCGCGCCGCCCAGGTCCTCCAGCGTCCGCGGCCGCTCCTTCCTCCGGAAGTGCCTGTCGATGAAGGCCACCGTCTCGTGCAGCGTCTCCTGGGGGTCGCGCGCCGCGAAGCCGAGCTCGCGCTCGGCCCGGGACGAGTCCAGGTAGAACCAGCACTCGCCCATCTCCACCTCCTGGGGCGACAGCGGCGACTCGGTGTCGCGCCAGGCGTGGAAGCGCTCGAGGAGCTTCGCCCCCGCGACGTTCACCGCGGACGGGAGCCGCAGCGCCGGCGCCGGCACGCCCGACCGCCGCGAGAGGCGGCCGAAGAAGTCGGCGAAGGTCATGTTGACCCCGCCGAGGAGGTAGCGCTCTCCGGGGCGCCCCTTCGAGATCGCCGCCGCGAAGGCCTGGGCCGCGTCGCGCACGTCGACGAAGGACAGGCCGCCCGACGGCATCGCCGGGATGCGGCGCTCCAGGAACTTGAAGACCACGCTGGTGGAGCCGAGCCGGCGATCGCCGGGCCCGAGGAGGAGCGAGGGATTCAGGACCACGACCGGAGGCCCGCCGTCGCGGAAGGCGCGCAGCGCCGCCTTCTCCTGGAAGATCTTGGAGAGGTAGTAGGGCCAGCGGGCGACGACGGCGATGGGGTGCTCGTCGTCCTCGGTGTGGACCTTCTCCCGGCGCGAGATGGCGATGGTCCCGGAGGACGAGGCGAGGACGAACCGGCCCACCCCCGCCTCCCGGCAGGCTTCCAGGAGCACCCGGGTGCCCTGGACGTGGAGCTGGTACATCTCCGTCCCGACCCCGGCGTCGAAGGAGACGTGGCCGGCGAGGTGGTAGACCGCCTCGACGCCCGCGAGGGCGCGCCGGAGCGCGTCGCGGTCCTGGAGCGAGGCCTGGACCACCTCGGCTCCCAGGGCCTCGGCTTCCGGAGCCGCCGAGCGTGCGACGACCCGGAGGGCGTGGCCGTCGCGAGCGAGGAGCGGCAGGAGGGCGGAGCCCAGGAAGCCCGTGCCGCCGGTGACGAGGATCCTCACGGCTCCTCGCTCTGGGCCGCCACCCCCTCGCCCTGACCCTCTTCACCGCTGGCGCGGGGGAGAGGGGAACCGGCGGCGGGGGAGAGGGGCGGGGTGAGGGGGTGCGTCGTGCTCGCCTCCCCCGGAACCACCGTCCGCCGCAGCGCGCGCACCGCATCCTCCATCACCTGCGTCGCCGCCTTGTGGGCGTCCCCCTTCGCCAGCGCCGCGGTGCGCCGCCGCAGGTCCGCCACCGGAATGGGCTGGCCGATGACCACCTCGAGCTTCCCCCGGCGGGGCAGGCCCGAGCCGACCGGCAGCGCCTCGTGCGTGCCGTGGAGGTAGACGGGGAGGGTGTCGACGTCGCAGTGCAGGGCCAGGTAGCCGGCGGTGGGCTTGAAGGGGGCCATGGACCCGTCCCGCGACCGGGTTCCCTCCGGGAAGACGAGCAGGTTGTAGCCGCGGGCCAGCGCCTCGACGGCGGCGCGCAGGCTCCTCCGGATCGACCCCTCGCGGTCCATGGGGATGAGGTTCGTGAAGTTGCCGAAGTAGACGCGCTTCAGGGGCGTGTCGAAGAAGTAGTCGCGCGCCGCCAGCGCCGCGAGCCGGGCTCCCTGCTCGCCGAGCGCGATCTTCACGAGCCCCATGTCGAGGTGGCTGGCGTGGTTCGCGACCACGAGGAAGTTGCGATCGCTCGGCACGTGGGCCCGACCCCTGACCTGGGTGTCGAGCCAGCCGCGGTACAGCGCCCGCTGCCCCAGCCCCAGGACGCGCCTGCCCAGGGACGCCAGAGCGTCCGGCACCTCGAATTCCGGCGCCGCCCGCTTCGCGGCCGGCGGAGCGCGCTCCTCCTCGACCGGCCGGTGGACCGCGCCGGCCGCGATGCGGGCCAGCTCGGCCACCGTCTGGACCTGGTGGAGGCCGTCGCCGACGGACGAGGGCACCCCGGCCTCCTCCAGCGCCGCGGCGAGCTCGTTGAGCATGAGCGAGTCGAAGCCCAGGTCGGTGGCCAGGTGGGACTGGAGCGTGATCTCGGCGCGCGGGCGCCGCGACACCTCGGCGAGGAGGTCGAGGAGCCAGCCCTCTCGCCCGCCGCCGGCGGCCTCCCGGGCCCGCTTCCCCCTGTGCGCCGCGGCCTCCAGGCGCTGCAGGATCTCGACGACCTTCTTGCGCTTCACCTTGCGGGTGCTGGTCTTCTCCAGCGCCTCGTCGGTCCAGTGCCAGACCTTCACCCGCTTGTAGAAGGGGAGACCGGCCGACACCTTGCGCAGATGCTCGTCGACGAGGCGGCGCACCTCCTCGCCGGGTCGGTCCTTCCGCTCCGGGACGAGGAGCATCGCCACCTTCTCGCCCGCGCCGTCGGGGAGGCCGACGATCGACAGCTCCTTGATGACCTCGGGGTCGCGGTACAGCTCCTCGAGCTCGTCGGGGTACACGTTCTTGCCGTCGGCGTCGATGATGACGTCCTTGGCCCGGCCCACCAGGACCAGCCGCCCCTCGGCGTCGAGGCGGCCCAGGTCGCCGGTGTGGAGCCAGCCGCCCCGGAGGACCTCGGCGGTGCGCTCCGCGTCGACCTCCGGGTCCCCGGTGCCGGCCTTCAGGTAGCCGGCCATCACGTTGGGGCCGCGGGCCAGCACCTCGCCGACGCCGTTCCCGTCGGGCTGGTGGATGCGGATCTCGATCCCGGGGAGCGGCTTTCCCACCGTCCCGGCGGCCTGTCCGTCGGCCGGGGTCGAGACCGAGAGCACCGGCGCCGCCTCGGTGAGCCCGTACCCCTCGTAGAGGTCGAAGCCCATCTCGCGGAAGGCCTCCTGCACCTCGGGGGACAGGGCCGAGCCCCCGGAGACCAGGATGCGGAGCCGGCCGCCGAGCTTCCGGTGCACCGGCCAGAGGAGCAGCTTGCCGAGGTTCAGGTCGGCCTCGTCGCGGAGCCTGCGGTTCGCCCCGCGCAGGAGGTCGAAGACCCGCTCCACGAAGGCGGGCCGGGCCGCGATCTCCTGCGCCACCCGGCGGTGGAGGAGCGCCCACAGCGCCGGCACGCCGATCATGGCGGTGACCCGGCCTCCCTCCAGCGCCTCGGAGAGCCGGTCGGCGGTGAGCTCGTCGAGGTAGGAGACCGAGGCGCCGCGCGAGAGCGGCACCAGCAGGCCGCAGGTGAACTCGAAGGTGTGGTGGAGGGGGAGCACCGAGAGCAGGCCGTCGCCCGGGCCGAGGTCGAAGAGGCCCGAGAGCTTCGCCACCAGCGAGGCGAAGTTCCGGTGGGTGAGCATCACGCCCTTGGGCGCGCCGGTCGTGCCGCTGGTGAAGATGACGCTGGCGAGGTCGTCGGGGGCGGCGCCGCGCGGCAGCTCGGCCGGGGGCCCGCCGGCGAGCAGCTCGGCGAGGAGCGCCGCCCGGGGCGCGCCGGACTGGCGCCACCGGGCCCAGAGCTCCGGAACGCGGTCGGCGGTCCGCTCCGAGAACAGCGCCGCCCGGGCGCCGGCGGCGGCGGCGAGGTTCTCGAGCTCGCGCTCCGAGAGTTGCGCGTCCACCGGCACGGCCACGCCGCCGGCGAGGAGGATCCCGAAGTAGGCCACCGCCCACTCGGGCCGGTTCTCGCTGGCGAGGAGCACCCGGTGGCCCCTGCGCACCCCGGCGGCGTGGAGGAAGAGGGCGGCCCGGCCGGCCCACTCCCGCAGCTCGCCGTAGGTGAAGCGGTCCTTGCGCTCGCCGTCCATCCGCAGGGCCGCCCGGGTGCGGTGGTTCTCCACCGCGGCCTCGAGGAGCTCGAGGAGGTCGCGGTGCTGGCGGGGCTGGTGGACCTTCTTCTCCGCCTCCTCCTCCAGGCCGGGGAAGACCCACTCCTCGAGCCCCTTCATGTGGACGTCGAGCCAGTAGCTGCGCCAGTCGATGGCCTCCGGGTCCCAGGGGAGCCTCTCGCGGTCGCGGGGGAGGATCCGGGCGTGCAGGGCGCGCACGTTGGCGCAGCTGAACAGGTAGCGGTTGTCCCAGACGAACGGAAGGAAGAGGTCGAAGAGCGCCTCGACCTGCGCCAGCTTCGCCTCCGCCTCGTCGAGCCCCTCGGCGAGCGCGCCGGCCATCGCCGAGAGCCGCGGCGCTCCCCAGCGCGGCCCCTTCTCGCGGAGCAGCCGCGCCGCCTCCCGCGCCAGCCTCCCGAAGGCCGGGGCGCTGAAGGCCAGGTAGTGCGCCCGGGAGACCGAGTAGGGCTCGAAGCGGGAGCGGATCGAGTTCAGCGTCCGGCCGCCCTCCTCGCGGCCCCGGTAGAAGCGGCGGCGGTAGAGGCCGGTGAGCTCCACGGCTCGCCGCCCCCAGAGCGGGTTCGCGTCGCTGGAGGCCAGGTGGTAGACGGGCCGGGCCCGGGCGCCGCCGTCCTCGAGGAGCGCCGCGGCCACGAGGATCAGCCCGGAGGCGACGAGGTCCACGGGCAGGATGTCGAGCACCGCCTTCTCGGCCATCGGGTAGACGCGCTGCCCCTTCAGGCCCAGGAAGGTGAGGGGCGCGCTGGTCGTGAAGCCCTCGTTCCACCCGGGGAAGGGGTAGCGCATCGCCGTCTCGACGATCGACGGCCGGGCGACGGCACAGCGGACGCCGGAGCGGGCGATGGCCTGCTCCCCGAGCGACTTCGTGTAGGTGTAGGTGTTGGGCCAGCCCCAGTGCCGGGCCCGCTCCATCCCCAGTTCCACGAGCCGCTGCGAGGTCCAGAGCCGCTTCTCGCGCCCCACCGCCAGCTTCTCGGCGCGCGGGTCGGCGGCGCGCCCCTCGGCGCGCAGCCGGGCCAGCGCCTTCTC
Source organism: Anaeromyxobacteraceae bacterium (assembly GCA_036555405.1). Classification (GTDB taxonomy): domain Bacteria; phylum Myxococcota; class Myxococcia; order Myxococcales; family Anaeromyxobacteraceae; genus DATBLK01. The sequence continues at coordinate 11,714 of DATBLK010000239.1, read as the reverse complement.
GCGGAAGGCGGAGCGCCGGGCCGAGTCCTCGGCCTCGTCCCGGATCTGGGCGATGCGCTTCTCGCAGTCCGCCAGCTCGCGGTCGAGGTCGAAGTCGCGGGGGTCGAGCTCCGGGACCTTGGGCCGGGGCATGACCCCCTCGCGCCGCGGGAAGTAGCCGGTCACCGGCTCGTCCTCGTAGACCAGGCCGTCGCGGTTTCCGGCGACGAAGCAGGTCGAGACGTGGAGCAGCGCCGCGCCGGTGCGCCGGCAGACCTCGGCGGCGTGCTGGGCCCCGCGCACGTTCACGCCCAGGGCCAGCTCGAGGGAGGGGGTGAAGTCCACCAGCCCGGCGCAGTTGACGACGAGGTCGAGCCGGCCCAGGGCCGCGAGGTCGGCCTCGGAGAGGCCGAGGAGCGGGCTGGAGACGTCGCCGGCGACGGCGCGGCACTTCTCGGCGACGAAGGCCTCGAAGCCGCTCCCGTGCCGCTCCCGGAGCGGGTCGAAGGGGCGGGCGCGCGCCACCTTGGCGAGGAAGCGCGCCTCGGCGGTGCCGCCGGTGCCGGGCCGGACGAGGACGAAGACCAGGCCCACCCCGGGGTAGCGGTCGAGCAGCAGCGAGAGGGTGACCTTGCCGACGAAGCCGGTGGCCCCGGTGAAGAGGATCCGCTTGCCGGCGAGCGCCTGCTCGACGTCGAGCGGGGGCTCCCCCTGCACCGCGAGGTCGCCCGGGCGCCCGGCCCCCCCCTTCCGGTCCGAGGGGGAAAGGGCGCCGTTGCCGGGCGCGCCGTTCTTCCGCCGGCGGCTCATCCCAGGTTCTGCGTCATCACGATGGGCGGGTGGTGGAGGAGGGCGATCTCGGCGCCGCGGCCGTGGACCGAGCGGGCCATGTCGATGGCGTCGGAGAGCGTCTCGGCGCTGTCCCAGCCCATCATGCCCGGGACGTGCTCGTTGTCGGCGCCGACGGCGATGACGCGGCCGAGGTGCTGGCGCCCGTTCTCGCCCCAGTACCACATGAAGAACGGGTGGGAGCCGTGGTAGGCGTGGCCGGTCCGGTACATGTGGACGTAGGCCGGGTTCTCGGCGAGCTCGCGCTCGTACTTGCGCTCGAGGACGAAGGGGTCCCGGGTCTCGGGCAGGAGCCGGTGGAAGAACTCGATGTAGCTCGGGTGGCACTCCGGGTCGAACTCGTCGGAGCAGGGGTGGGTGACGATGAGGGTCCCGCCCTTCTTCACCAGGGGCTTGCCCCGGTAGAAGTTGAAGAAGTAGCCGCAGGCCATCACCTGGACGAGGAGCGGGTTCAGGATGGAGTTCACGCTGTAGGGCGAGACGAAGGGGATCCCCATCACCGCGATGTCCGCCTGGAAGTCGACGTCCACCATGTACTGGCGGTAGGAGACGTCGAGGATCTTCTGGTGGGTCGGCTCGGTCCGGCCGGCGTGGACCGCGATGACCTCGTAGGCGGCGGGCACCGAGGCGAAGAGCTTGCGCTTCGCCACCCGCGGCATGTTCCGGAGCGCCGCCCGCATCCCCGCGAGCTTGAGCCGGTCCTGCTCGGCGAAGTCGTCCTCGCGCTTCGAGAGGAAGCCGAGCGGCCCGTCGAACATCCGGTTGTTGATGGTGGTCTCGACGTGGAAGACGTCGAGGTGCTCGTCGATGACCCGCCCGACCCGGTCGCAGCGCCGGTGGAGCTCGGAGCGCGGCGGGTCCATGTAGGAGTCGCAGGCGCGGATGGTCTCCGGGTCGTGGTGGACCTTCACCCCCTCGTAGTTCGTGAGCCCGGTGCCCACCGACTTGTGCCCGCCGTCCATGGGCACGAGGTTCAGGTTCACGTAGACGAGGAGGTCCGACTCGGCGGCGCGCCGGTTCAGGACCACCACCTCGCCGTGGCGGGTGGTGCCCAGGGAGACGAGCCCCTCGGGGTCCTCGGCGTCGTGGTTGTAGTAGCGGTCGGGGTAGAAGGCGTCGAAGATCTTCTCGCCCACCATGCGCTTCATCTCCGCCTCGGTCATCCGGCGGTGGAGGGCGATGGCGACGACCAGGTGGACGTCGTCCACCCCCGAGTCGGCCAGGAGCTCGAGGATCACCTCCAGGACCTGCTGTCGCACGTCGGGCGTGCGCATGGGCGGGAGCGGCAGGGAGATGTCGTCGAGGGCGATGGTGACCTTCATCCCCGGCCGCAGCTTGGCGTGGAGCGGGTCGCAGCCCTCGGGGTGGTTGATGGCCCAGCGCACCGCGGCCTTCACGTTGGGCAGGCCCTGGATGGGCGGCCTGGGGTAGACGACCCGCGTGCCCACCGGCAGGTCCTCGAGGAGGAGGTCCTCGCCGGAGAAGAGCAGCCGGGGCGCCGAGTCGCGATCGATGGTGACGATCTGCTCGGTCTGCTCGTAGAGCCGGCTCAGCGAGGAGGACATTCCTACCCCTGGGTGGTGTCGAGGATGGGCCACTCGTAGGCCCGGGCGACGCTGCGGAGGTGCAGGTCGGGGTTCACCGCGGTGGGGTGACCCACCACCGCCAGCATCGGGTAGTCGGAGAAGCTGTCGGAGAAGGCGTGGCTCCGGTCGAGCGCCAGCCGCTCCCGCACGCAGTAGTCGCGGATCGCCTGCGCCTTGTGCGCCCCCTCGACGATGGGCGGGACCACCTTGCCGGTGGCGACGCCGTCGACGAAGTGCATCCGGTTCGCCACCAGGTCGTCGGCCCCGAGGTGGTCCGCGAGGCGGCGCACCGTGAAGTCGAGGGCGCCGGTGACGAAGACGATGCGGCACCCGGCGCGGCGGGTCTCCTCGAGCAGGCGCGGCGTTCCCGGGTGCACTCCGGGCCGCAGGACCTCCTCGAAGAGGTCCTCGGCCAGCGTGAGGAGCCGGTCCTCGGTCTGCCCGGCGTAGAAGGAGTAGAAGAACTCGTTGAAGGCCTTGCGGTTCGCCTTGTCGATGGCCCACAAGAGCGGGGCGGAGAGCGCGGTCTTGGCCGTGTGCCAGGCGGTCCCGAAGATCGACCCCTGGTTCATGGCGTAGTAGGCGAAGGCGTGGACGATGTTCGTCCGCACCAGCGTCCCGTCCACGTCGAAGAACGCGGCCTTGGCGGTCCCGGTCATGCGCTTGCCGCCGATTAGACGAGAATCCCTCGTCCTGTCAAAGCCCGGCAGGGCGCGGGGAGGCTATCAGAGCAGGCCCCGCTCGCGGTACCAGGCGGCGGCTCGTTCGACCGACTCCGAAAGGGGCGTGCGGGCCTCGAAGCGGAGGAGCCGGCGGGCCTTCGCGGTCTCGCAGGTCCACCCGGGCGCGAGGAGCTGGGTGACGAGCTTGCGGTTCAGCGGGAGGCGCCGGCCGACGATCCGGGAGAGCCCGTCGGCCGCGGCGCCCGCGGCGCGCAGGAGCGCCGGCGGAACCGGCAGGGCGCGCGGCCGCACCCCGAGGGCGCGGGCGATGGTCCACTGCAGGCCCTCCAGGCTCGTCCGGTCGTCGGAGGCGAGGAAGAAGACCCCGCCCTCCGCCTCGGGCCGGTCGGCCAGCGCCAGGAACCCCTCGGCGCAGTCGCCGACGTCGATCCAGGAGAGCGGCCGCTCCGGGCCCAGGACGCGGAGCACCAGGCCCCGAGCCGCGAGGCGGAAGAAGATCAGGTTCTCGCGGTCGCCCGGGCCCATGATGCGCGGCGGGCGCGCCACCGCCACCGGGAGCATGTGGCGGTAGGCGAGCACCAGGCGCTCGGCGACGGCCTTGGACTCGCCGTACCACTCGACGGGCGCGGGCGTGTCCTCCTCGCGCCGGCCCAGCCGGGACGGCCCGGAGGCGGCGAGCGAGCCGGCGAGGACGAAGCGGGTGCGCGCGGCGCCGGCGGCGAGGCAGGCCTCGAGGAGGAGGCGCGTGCCCTCGGCGTTCACGTGCCGGAACTCCTCGCGGCCCGGGGCCCGGCGGATGCCGGCCAGGTGGAAGACGAGGTCGCAGCCCTCGACGGCTTCCGGGAGCGTGGCGGCGTCGGTGACGTCCCCGCGAACCACCTCGCAGCCCGCGGGGACCTCGCCCGCTCCGCGGACCAGGGCGCGCACCGCCAGGCCGCGGGCGAGCAGTTTGCCTGCGAGGACCCGGCCCAGGAAGCCGGAAGCGCCGGTGACGAGGGCGCGCACGGGGCGAAGGCTGCGCGGCGGCCGGGCGTTCGTCAACAGGATCGGCCGGGGATGAAGCGGTCGCAGTCGAAAACGCCGGCGCCCACCGATATGATCGCCCCGCATGCCCCTCGTCCGCTCCACCTGCCCCCACGATTGCCCCGACGCCTGCGGGCTCCTCGTCGAGACCGACGGCGAGCGGGTCCTCTCGGTGCGGGGCGACCCCGAGCACGGCTACTCGAGGGGCTCGCTCTGCCCCAAGGTCAACGGCTACGAGCGGACGGTGCACGCGACCGGGCGCATCCTCGCGCCGCTGCTGCGCGAGGGGGACAAGGGCGAGGGCCGCTTCCGCCGGGCCACCTGGACCGAGGCGGTGGACCTCGTCGCCAGCCGCTGGAAGGCGATCGTCGCCGCGCACGGCGCCGAGGCCATCCTCCCCTTCTCCTACGCGGGGACGATGGGGCTGGTGCAGCGCAACGCCGGCCACGCCTTCTTCCACCGGCTCGGCGCCTCGCGGCTCGACCGGACCATCTGCACGCCGGCGCAGGAGGCGGGCTGGGCCATGGTCATGGGCGAGACGCCCGGCCCCGACCCCGACGAGGCCGAGGACAGCGACCTCGTCCTCCTGTGGGGCGTGAACGCCCTCGCCACCAGCATCCACTTCCTGGCGCGGGCCAAGGAGGCCCGCCGGCGCGGCGGCCGCGTCTGGCTCGTCGAGACCTACCGGACGCCGACGGCGCCGCTCGCCGACCGGGTGTTCCTCGTCCGCCCCGGCTCGGACGGCGCGCTGGCGCTGGGGATGATGCACGTCCTCGCCCGGGAGGGGCTCGTCGATCGGGCCTTCGTCGCCGCCGAGGTCCAGGGCTGGGAGGACCTGGAGCGGCAGGTGCTGCCCGAGTACCCGCCGGAGCGCGCCGCGGCGCTCACCGGCCTGGCGCCGGAGGAGGTCCGGGAGCTGGCGCTCGCCTACGGGAGGGCGCGCGCCCCGTTCATCCGGCTCGGGGGAGGGATGTCGCGCTACGGCAACGGCGCGGGCACGGTGCGGGCCGTCACCTGCCTGCCCGCCGCGGTGGGCGCCTGGCGGAAGAAGGGCGGCGGGCTGCTCGCCAGCACCGGGACCGCCGCCGCGTTCGACATGCGCTTCTTCAACGGCGAGGAGCTGCAGCCGCGGCCCGCGCGGCTCGTCAACATGAACCGGCTGGGCCACGCGCTGACGGAGCTCGACGGTCCGCGGGTCATGTCGCTCTACGTCCACACCTCGAACCCGGCGGTCGTCTGCCCCGACCAGAACGCCGTGCTCCGGGGCCTGGCGCGCCAGGACCTCTTCACGGTGGTCCACGAGCGCTTCCTGACCGACACCGCGCGCTTCGCCGACGTCGTGCTGCCGGCGCCGACGATGCTGGAGACGAGCGACCTCTACCGGTCCTACGGCCAGTTCTTCGTGCAGCGCGCCCGCCCCGCCATCCGGCCCCTGGGCGAGGCGAAGTCGAACTGGGACACCTTCCGGCTCCTGGCCGCGGCCATGGGCTTCGACGACCCGGTCTTCCGCAAGACCGCCGACGAGCACGTCGACGCGCTCCTGGCAGGCCCCTCGCCCTGGCGCGACGGCATCGACCGCGCCGCGCTGGAGGAGGGGAGGGCGGTCCGGATGCGTCCGCCGCGCGGCCGCTGGCTCACGCCGTCGGGAAGGATCGAGGTGCGGAACCCGGCGGTCCCCGACGCGCTGCCGCGCCACCGCCCGACGCACGAGGAGGGCGGGAAGCTCCCGCTCCGGCTGCAGACGGCCCCGGCGCTCCACGCGCTGAACTCCTCGTTCGGCGAGCGCGAGGAGCTGGCGCGGAGGCTCGGGCCGCCCGCGGTCCAGCTCGCGCCCGCCGAGGCGGCGGCGCGGGGCCTCGCCGACGGGGCGGCCGTCGTCGCCTGGAACGACCTCGGCGAGCTGGAGTGCCGCCTCCGGGTCACCGGCGACGTTCCGCCGGGGATCGCGGTCATCGAGGGAGTCCACTGGCTGTGGCCGGGGGGCCTGCGCCGCAACGCCAACGCCCTCACCTCGCAGCGGCTCACCGACGCCGGCGCCGGCAGCACCTTCTACGACAACCGGATCGACGTGCGGCGGGCGTGAGCGTGGTACAAGGCTCCGGACCTTCGAAGGAGCGACCGGTGATCGACGCCTATCTGGAGTCCGTCGAGGAGCGAAAGGCCCTCGGCATCCCCCCGAAGCCGCTCGACCCGCAGCAGGCGAAGGAGCTCTGCGCGCTCCTCGAGAACCCCCCGCGAGGCCGGGAGGAGCTCCTCCTCGGGCTCCTCCGCGACCGGATCTCGCCGGGGGTGGACCCTTCCGCCAAGGTGAAGGCCGAGTTCCTCGACGCCGTCGCCTCCGGCGCCAGGCGCTCGCCGGTCCTCTCGCGCAAGGAGGCGGTGCGCCTCCTCGGAACGATGCTCGGCGGCTACAACGTCCCCCCGCTCGTCCGGCTCCTCTCGGACACCGGGCTCTCCGGCGACGCCGCCAAGGCGCTCGCCGCCTGCGTCACCGTGTACGACGGCTTCGAGGACGTGGCCCGGCTGGCGAGGTCGAGCGCGGCCGCGAAGCGGGTGCTGGAGAGCTGGGCCGACGCCGAGTGGTTCACCTCGCGGCCCGGCATCCCCGACGCCCTGAAGGTGAAGGTCTTCAAGGTCGAGGGCGAGATCAACACCGACGACTTCTCCCCGGCCGGCGACGCCTCGACGCGCCCCGACATCCCGCTTCACGCCCTGGCGATGGGCAGGACCCGCTTCAAGGGCGGGCTCGAGGTCATCGCCCGGTTCCGCGCCGAGGGCTTCCAGGTGGCATTCGCCGGCGACGTGGTGGGCACCGGCTCGTCGCGGAAGTCGGCCTGCAACAGCGTCCAGTGGCACATCGGCGACGACATCCCCTGCGTCCCCAACAAGAAGCGCGGCGGGCTCATCCTCGGCGGCGTCATCGCTCCCATCTTCTTCAACACCGCGCAGGACTCCGGCGCCCTCCCCATCAGGACCGACGTGACGAAGCTCAAGACCGGCGACGTCGTGGTCGTGGACGCGAAGAAGGGCGAGGTCCGCAGCGAGGCCGGCGAGGTCCTCTCGACCTTCAAGCTCGCCCCGAGCACGCTCGCCGACGAGGTCCGGGCCGGCGGCCGCATCCCCCTCATCATCGGCCGCTCGCTCACCGAGAAGGCGCGAAAGGCGCTGGGTCTTCCCCCGGCGGCGCTCTTCGCCGCGGCCGTGAACCCCAGGCCCAGGGCGGGCCAGGGCTACACCCTGGCGCAGAAGATGGTGGGTCGGGCCTGCGGCCTCCCCGGCGTCCTCCCGGGCACCGCCTGCGAGCCGCGGATGACCACCGTCGGCTCCCAGGACACCACCGGCCCCATGACCGCCGACGAGCTGAAGGAGCTCGCCTGCCTGAAGTTCCAGGCGCCGATGGTCATGCAGTCGTTCTGCCACACCGCCGCCTACCCCAAGGCGGCGGACGTGAAGATGCACCAGACGCTGCCCGGCTTCGTCCAGGAGCGCGGCGGCGTGGCGCTGCGCCCCGGAGACGGCGTCATCCACTCCTGGCTGAACCGGCTCCTCCTCCCCGACACCGTGGGGACCGGCGGCGACAGCCACACCCGCTTCCCCATCGGGATCAGCTTCCCCGCCGGCTCGGGCCTGGTGGCCTTCGCCGCGGCGCTGGGCTTCATGCCGCTCGACATGCCGGAGAGCGTGCTGGTGCGCTTCCGGGGAAAGCTCCGCCCCGGCATCACCCTGCGCGACGTCGTCAACGCCATCCCCTACCAGGCCATCCGCCAGGGGCTCCTCACCGTCCCCAAGAAGAGCAAGAAGAACGTCTTCAACGGGCGCATCCTGGAGATGGAGGGGCTCCCCGATCTCACCGTGGAACAGGCCTTCGAGCTCACCGACGCCGCCGCCGAGCGCAGCGCCGCCGCCGCGGCCGTGGACCTCTCCGCCGGGACGGTCGCCACCTACCTGCGCTCCAACGTGGCCCTGATGAGGAAGATGCTGGCCGACGGCTACGGAGACCGGAAGGCGCTGGCGGAACGCATCGCCGCCGCCGAGGCCTGGATCGCGAAGCCCGAGCTGCTGCGGGCCGACGCGAACGCGGAGTACGCCGCGGTCGTCGAGCTCGACCTCGCCGCGATCGCGGAGCCCATCGTCGCCTGCCCCAACGACCCGGACGACGTGAAGCTCCTCTCCGAGGTCGCCGGCACGAAGGTCGACGACGTCTTCCTGGGCTCGTGCATGACCAACATCGGCCACTTCCGCGCCGCCGGCGAGATCTGGAGGGGACAGAAGTACGGCGGCCAGGTGCGCACCTGGCTCTGCCCGCCGACGCGGATGGACCAGCAGGAGCTCCGCGACGAGGCGTACTTCTCCGTGTTCAGCGCCGTGGGAGCGCGCATCGAGACCGCCGGCTGCTCCCTGTGCATGGGAAACCAGGCGCGCGTGCCCGGCGGCGCGACGGTGTACTCGACCTCGACGCGCAACTTCGACGACCGGATGGGCGACGGCGCCAGGGTGTTCCTGGGATCGGCCGAGCTCGGCGCCGTGGCCGCGAGCCTGGGCCGGCTCCCCACGCCGGCGGAGTACCTCGAGGCCTACCGGGCGAGGATCGAGCCCAGGCTCGACCAGGTCTACCGCTACCTCCAGTTCGACGAGCTGCCCGAGTACCAGGGCCTGCGCGTCGTGGCCTGAGCCGGATCGACCGGCCCGGCGGCGGCCCGGGCCGCGCTCGCCCGGGCGTGTGGTAGCCTCCGCCCCGGAGGTCTGCCCATGCTCGCCGCCGCCGCCCTGGCCCTGGCCCTCGCCGCGCCGCCCGAGAAGCCCCCGTACCTGCCGCCCCGCGTCGCGCCGGCGACGGACAAGCTGAAGTGCGACGCCGGCACCGTGCTCACGGTGAGCGCGGAGAAGCACCAGTTCCAGTCGACCACCCCGGCGGGCGTCGTGACCTACCGGGCGAGCAACGACGTGCAGGTCTTCGACCGGGCCGGCAAGCCCGCCGGCGCCATCGCCAGGCTCCGCGCCGGCGACAAGGTCCGCGTCTACTACCTCGTCGAGGACGGCGCTCGCGCCCTCGAAGTGGACCTCGAGTAGATCGGTTCCGCGGTTGACTCCTGGTGGGACGGCCCCGGCGCGGCTTGGCGCCCCGCGGCGCCGCGGTAAGATGGTGCGTGCTCCAGCTGGTCCTGCTCCTCGCCCTGTCCGGCCCGCCGGGGAAGGCCGCGCCGCCCGGGCCGACGCCGCAGCCCGCGGCCCGGCCGGCGACGCCCCGGGCGACGGGGTCGGTGGCGGGGCAGCTGCGCCACCGCGGCTGCCAGAGCGCCGCGGCCGGCGCCACCGTCGCCGTCGTGGGGGTGGAGACCAGCGCTCTCTCCGACGCCGATGGCCGCTTCGCGCTCCAGCTTCCCCCGGGCAGCTTCTCGCTGGTGATCGACGGCCCGAACCTCGTGTCCGACCAGCGGCTCGACGACGTGGCGGTGGCGCCGGGCCAGACGCGCGACCTCGGCGTCGTGGAGGTTTGGCCCGAGGAGCGGCCGGCGAACTGCGGGGCGGCGGAGCCCGCCCCCCCGAGCGGCGAGCCGGTGGTGGCGGTGGCGCCGGACACGCCCGCGCTCGACCTCCCGGGCGAGCACGCGCTCCCGCAGCCGCCCGGGTCGGGGCAAGTCTGGGTCCGCGGCTCGCCGGGCACGGGCCCGGGCCAGGTCGGCCTCCAGGGCAACCCGGCCCGCGACGACGAGGACGCGCTCGGACCCCCGAGCTTCGCCGTCGGCCCTCTGGGGTCGCTCTGGGTGCTCGACGCGCTGAACCGCCGCGTGGTCCGCTTCGACCCCCGCGGCCGCGCCGCCGGCGCCTTCGCCATCGCCTTCCCGGCCGGCGACCGCCTGCCGCTGGAGGCCGATCTCGCCGTGAACGAGGACGGGCACGTCTTCCTCTTCGCCTCGGGCGAGACGCCGGCGCTCACCGAGTACGACGCCGCCGGACGGCTCCTCGTCGCCGGCGCGCTGCCGCCCTCCTTCCGCGGCGTGAGCCAGCTCCTCGGCGGGCGGCACCGCCCTGGATTCCTCATGCAGAACGGCCAGACGGTTCGCGCCGAGCTGTCCTGGGGTGGCCTGCGGGCCGACGGGCCGGCGCCCGGGATGGCGGTCGGCGACCTCTTCGCGCGCGCCGAGCGCGCCGGCCGGTTCCGCGCCGCGGTGAAGCTCGCCACCGCCGACGGCCGCGTGCGCCGCAGCGTCCAGCTCTACTCCCGCCTGCCCGTGAACGGCGTGCGGCTGGTGGGCGTGAACCGGCGCGGCGAGCTGGTGGTGGCCGTCGACCGCGTGGAGGGAGGCGAGCGGGCGGCGCAGCGGTCCGAGGTCCTGCTGCTCTCGCTGTCGGCGCTGGGACAGCTCGGCGGCACCCGCGCCGTCCCGCCGGGCGGCCGCCGCTACCAGTTCCGCGAGTTCGCGCTGGCGCCAGACGGCGCCGTGGTGCAGATGCAGTCCGACGCCGCCGAGGTCCGCTTCGTCCGATGGACCCTCCTCCCGCTGCCTCGCGAGGCGGTGGCCGGCGAGGGGCTGCTCCGCGGCCACGTCGTGGAGAACGGGCGGCCGGCGGCGCTGGCCACCGTGACGGTGGGCCGGTCGCGCCGGCCGGTGCCGGTGGCGCCGGACGGCAGCTTCGAGATCCGGCTCCCGGCGGGCTCCTACCTCGTCTCGGTGCGCCCCGCCTCGATCGCCGGCGCCGACCCCGTCGAGGTCAGGGTGGCGGTGACGGCCGGCGCCACCGTGGACCTCGGGCCGGTGTCGCTGGGGCCGCGCCTGCAGCGCGCCGAGTCGCCGCGGCCCGCTCCCGTGCCCCTCGAGCCGGTGCCGAGGGCGTGGCCATGACCGCCCGCATCGGCGAGATCCTGATCGCAGCCGGGGCCTGCGATGCCGAGCAGGTGCGCGACGCCCTCGACGGCCAGATCATCTACGGCGGGCGGGTGGGAACGAACTTCCTCGAGATCGGCGCGGTCACGGAGGAGGCGCTGGCCCAGGCGCTGGCGCAGCAGCACGGCTGTCCGGCGCTCTGGGGCGAGGTCCTGATCGAGCCGCGGGTCCTCGACCTGGTCCGCCCGGAGGTCGCCGAGCGCTTCGAGGCCGTGCCGCTCCGGCTCGAGGGGCGGCGGCTGTCGGTGCTCGTCGCCGACCCGCGCAACCTGCGCAAGCTCGACGAGCTCTCCTTCGCCCTGGGCAAGGAGATCCGCCCGGTGGTCGCGGCCGAGTCCCGCATCTGCGAGCTGCTGCGCCGCCACTACGGGCTGGTCCGGCCCGCGCGCGGGGTCGAGGCCGCGTGGTCCCGCGCCCGGCCGGCGCCGACCCCGCCCGCGGCCGCGCCCGCGGCGGAGCCCGACCTCATGGACGAGGCCGAGTTCGCGGCCCTCTACGACCGCGCCGGCAGCGCCCCGGCCCGGGCCGGGGCGCCGCCCCCGGCCGAGTCCGAGGACGCCTTCCGGGGAAACCTGGTCAGCACCGACGAGGTGCTGGCGGCGCTGCAGCAGGAGGCGGAGCACGACGCGGACCGCATCGCCCCCATCGCCATCCGCATCACGCCCCTCTCCGTCGAGCCGCCTCCGCTGGCCTTCGACGACGCGGTC
>DATBLK010000211.1:0-3272 GCA_036555405.1 Anaeromyxobacteraceae bacterium | reverse complement strand
GCCTCGACGCGCCGGCCGAGGCGGTGGCGGCGGCGACGCGCATCGACCTCGAGGAGTGGGAGCAGGAGCTCGAGGGCCAGGCCGAGTGGTTCCGCTCGCTCGGAAAGACGCTCCCGGCCCAGCTCGAGCTCCAGCGCCAGTCGCTCCTCTCCGGGGTCAGGGGCGCGCGCCGGCAGGCGGCGAAGTAGCGCCGGTGTGCACCCTCGCCGTCGCCGTGGGCGCCGACCGGCGCTGGCCGCTGGTCGTGGCCGCCAACCGCGACGAGCGGCTCGGGCGCGCTTCCGAGACCTGGGCCCTCCGCGAGCTGGCCGGCGGCGGGCGCGCCGCCTACCCGCTCGACCTGGAGGCCGGCGGCACCTGGCTGGGCGTGGCGGCCACCGGCCTGCTCGCCGCGCTCACGAACTACCACGCCCCGCAGGGCGGGTTTCCCGACCGGAGCCGCCGCTCGCGCGGCGAGCTCGTCCCCCTGGCGCTCTCGCGCGGCAACGTGGCCGGGGCCCGCCGGGCGCTGGCGGGCCTCGACCCGTCGCTCCACAACCCCTTCCACCTCCTGGTCCTGGACGGCGGCGGCGGCTTCCTCCTGCGCAACGACGGGCGGGCGGTGGCCCTGGACGAGCTGGGCCCGGGGCTCCACGTGGTCACCGAGCGCGACCCCCAGGGGCGCTGCCCCCGCGGCGAGCGGGTGCGCGCCCGCTGGCCGCTCGACCCCTCTCCGGCGCGGCTCCGCGAGGTCCTGGCCTCCCACGGCGAGGACGGGAGCGAGGCCACCTGCATCCACCTCGGCGCCGCCTACGGCACCCGGTCGGCCGCCATCCTCCGGCTCGCCCCGTCGGCGGCGCACGCCGAGCTGTTCGCGGCCGAAGGCCCCCCCTGCACCGCTCCCTTCGAGGACCGCTCGCGCCTCCTCGGCGACCTGGCGCGCTCCGGGGGTGGTTCCGCTTGACGCGCGGCCCCGGCGCCGCCATGGATAGCCCGCCATGGGTCTCCTCGACCGGCTCGACTTCAAGAAGGAAACCACCGAGCCGCCGCAGTCCATCGACATCAACGAGCGGAACGAGTTCCTCGTCGCCTGGCCGGGGACGCTGGCGGTGATCCCGGCCCTGCGCCTGCGCGACGCCTGCCCCTGCGCGGAGTGCATCGAGGAGGGGACGGGTCGAAAGCTCCTCGTCACCGCGGCCATCCCCCAGGACATCCGCGCCGTGGACCTGAAGCCGGTGGGAAGCTACGCCATCCAGATCCGCTGGTCGGACGGGCACGGCACCGGGATCTACAGCTGGGACACCCTGCGGCGCGTGTCGGGCGTGGACGAGGCCCCGGCGGGCTAGACGCCCGGTACCCATCGCTGCAGGGCGTTCACGAATCGCGCTCCATCGTCTGGCCGGCCTGATCCAGCGCCCCGTGCCGGTTCTCCGACGGCGCGTGGCCGAGCCGCTCGCGGCCGAAGCGCACCATCCGCACGTCGCCGCGGGCGCCGCGCAGGGCGTGGACGAGGAGCTGGACCGCCTCGAGGTCCGCGACGCCGAGGCGCGAGTCGGTGATGAGCACGTCGGTGGCGCCGCGCGCGTCGTAGGGCGAGGAGCGGAAGGGGCGCGCGTGGGTGAGCGCTGCGAAGGCGCTGGCGACGGCGATGACCTCCACCGAGCGCGGGGGCCGGATGGCGAGGCGCGGGTAGCCCTTGCCGCGCCGCCAGTGGTGGGCCAGGGCTGCGTCCACCGCCGGGTGGGCGCCGAGGTCGGTGGCCAGGTGGAGGGCGCCGAGGAGCGGGTGGACGGAGACGGCCTTGGCCCCCACGGCGTCGAGGCGCGGCAGCCGCAGGAGCTGGGGGTCGAGGTAGCTCATCCCCAGGTCGTGGAGCAGCGCCGCGGCCGCGAGGTCGGGCAGCGCCGCCTGCTCTCCCACGGCCGCGAGGAGCATCCGCGTCGCCACCGCCGCGGTGGCGAGAGCGTGCTGGTAGCGCTCGGCGTCGATCTCCCGCATGAGCCGGAGCGCCTCGTGGAGGTCCCGCGGCAGGCGCGCCGCGAGCAGCGTCCGCTCCACCGCCGCCTGGACGCCATCGACGCGGAAGAGGTGCCGGAAGGCCGCCGCGCCGAAGGGGGTGCGAACGTCGCCGAGCGGCAGGGATCCGGCGAGGGGGTGGGGCGGGCCGGGGCGGGCCCGGGCGGCGGCGCTGGCCACCGCCGTCGGGGAGAGCTCGTCGCCGCCGCGGGCGATGACCCGTCCGGTCCGGTCGGCGAGGTCCTTGGGGAGAACGAACCGATCGCCGGTGGCCACCATCGGCGGAGCCTAGCAGAGCGGCGGGCGGGGGCGAACCCTCACCGCCTCCGCCGCGAGAGGGCGCGGTCGATCTCCCGGCGCGTCTCGCGCTCGGCGATGGCCTGGCGGCGGTCCGCATGGGCGCGGCCGCGCGCCAGGGCCAGCTCCACCTTGGCCCACCCGCCGCGGAAGTAGATCGACATGGGCACCAGGGTGTACCCGGTGCGCTCCACCTTGCCGCGGAGCCGCTCGATCTCCGCCCGGGAGAGGAGGAGCTTCCGGTCGCGGAGCGGCGCGTGCCCCTGCGCCGCCGCCGGCCGGTACTCGCCGATGCGGCAGTTCACCAGGAAGACCTCGCTGCCGCGGACGAGCCCGTAGGAATCGGAGAGGGCGACGTTGCCCTCGCGGAGGGACTTCACCTCGCTGCCCGCCAGGACCAGGCCCGCCTCGACCCGGTCCTCGATCTGGTACTCGTGGCGCGCCTTGCGGTTCCGGGCGACGACCCGCGCGCCCTCCGGCGGGCCGTCCCCCTTCCCCCGGCTCACGGCAGGCCCAGGTTGTCGATGAGGCGGGTCGAGCCGACGAATGCGGCGACGAGCATGCGGGCGCCCGCGGCCGCGGCCACCGGCGCCAGCGTCTCCGGGTGCACGACCTCGACGTAGTCGACGCGCGCCCCGGCCGCCTCGATGGCGCGGCGCGCCTCGGCCGCCAGCGCGGCGGCGTCGCGCTCGCCGCGGGCGGCGCGGTCGCGCGCCGCGAAGAGGGCGCGGGAGAGCGCCAGGGCGCGGCCCCGCTCCTCCGCCCCGAGCAGGGCGTTCCGCGAGGAGAGGGCGAGCCCGTCGGCCTCGCGGACGATGGGCATGCCCACGACCTCGACGTCGTGGTCGAGGTCCCGCGCCATCGCCCGGACGATCTGGAGCTGCTGCCAGTCCTTCTCGCCGAACAGCGCCAGGTGCGGCTGGGTCAGGGCGAAGAGCTTGGCGACCACGGTGGCGACGCCGCGGAAGTGCCCGGGGCGG
>DATBLK010000002.1:0-18871 GCA_036555405.1 Anaeromyxobacteraceae bacterium | reverse complement strand
CCCCCGGACCCCCGGCCGACTGAGCTACGGGCGCCGAGAAGAATGGGGTGAGTAAAGGGGCTCGAACCCTTAACCCCCGGATCCACAGTCCAGTGCTCTACCAGTTGAGCTATACTCACCGTAAATGTCGCCGCCTCCTCGCGCTCCTCGAAGCTGGCGCGCCCGGAGGGAGTCGAACCCCCGACCCGCGGCTTAGAAGGCCGCTGCTCTGTCCTGCTGAGCTACGGGCGCCGAGAAGCATCCTACGGCGCTTCGCGCTCCGCCGGAATCTCGTGCGAGGCCTCCCGGCCGGGCCCGCCTTCCTGTCAAAGAGTCGGGGCGGCGGGATTCGGACCCGCGACCTCCTGCGCCCAAGGCAGGCGCGCTACCAGGCTGCGCTACGCCCCGGGCCTCGGGAGCCTGTCGCCACCCCCGGGGTGCCGATAACTACCCTCGCGGCCCCGGCCGCGTCAACGGGCGAGCCGCTCGATCTCCGGCCGCAGCGCGCGGAAGGCCTCGCCGCGGTGCGAGAGCGCGTCCTTCTCGCCGGCGGGGAGCTCGGCCATCGTCCGGCCGGGCCGGGCGTCCGGCAGGAAGAGCGGGTCGTAGCCGAATCCCCCCTCGCCCCGCGGGGCGGTCGCGATGCGCCCGCGGCAGGTGCCCTCGACGCGCGCCAGGACCTCGCCGCCGGGCGAGGCCAGGACCAGCACCGCCCGGTAGCGCGCGCCGCGGACCTCGTCCGGGACGCCCTCGAGCGCCCGGAGGAGCCGCCGGTTGTTCGCCTCGTCGCGCGCCACCCCCGAGAGCCCCGGCGCCTCGTCCTCCGTCCAGCGCGCCGAGTTCACGCCGGGAAGCCCGTAGATGGCGTCGACGCACAGGCCCGAGTCGTCGGCCACGGCGTGGAGCCCGGAGGCCCGCGCCGCCGAGACCGCCTTCTTCTCTGCGTTGGCCGCGAAGGTGGCGCCGTCCTCCTCCACCTCGGGGATGCCGCCGGGCAGGTCGGCCGGCGAGATCACCTCCACCGGGAGTCCCTCGACGAGGCGCCGCAGCTCCCGGAGCTTGCCCGGGTTCCCGGTCGCGAAGAGGAGCCGCACCTACGGGCCCCCGAGCGCCCGCGCCTGGGCCTCCACGAGGCGGGCCACGCCCGCCAGCGCGGCGTCGAGCATCCGGTCGAGGTCCTGGCGGCCGAAGGCCTTCCCCTCGGCCGTGCCCTGCACCTCGACGAGGCGCCCCTCGCCGGTGGCGACGACGTTCAGGTCGACCTCGGCGCTCGAGTCCTCCTCGTAGTCGAGGTCGAGGCGCACCTCGCCCCCGAGGATGCCCACGCTCACCGCGGCGACGTGGCGCTGGAGCGGGTCGGCCGCGATCTTCCCGGCGCTCCGGATCCTGCGAAGCGCCAGCGCCAGGGCCACGAAGCCGCCGGTGATGGCGGCGGTGCGCGTCCCGCCGTCCGCCTGGAGGACGTCGCAGTCCAGGGTCACGGTCCGCGGCCCCAGGAGCCGGAGGTCGGCGGAGGCCCGCAGGGCCCGGCCCACCAGGCGCTGGATCTCGAGGGTGCGGCCCCCCTGCTTCCCGCGGGCCGCCTCGCGCGCGGTGCGCTCGTGCGTCGAGCGCGGCAGCATCCCGTACTCGGCGGTGATCCAGCCGGCGCCGGTGCCGAGCACGTGCGGCGGGACCCGGTCCTCCAGGCTCGCGGTGCACAGGACCTGCGTGTCGCCGAAGCGGGCGAGGCAGGAGCCCTCGGCGTGCTTGGAGACGCCGGGCTCGAGGGAAACGGGGCGGAGGTCGAAGGGTCCGCGATTCTGGCTTCGGGCCATCGGCACTGCTTACCACGGCCCCGGACCGAACCCCGAGCCCGGCAGCCCGGGCGAGGGCCCGCTCGCGGGACCGGACCGCGAGGACCCTCACCCCCCGCTGGGCGCGCGCCCCGCGGCGAGGCCGTCCCGCCGCCACGCGGCCACGCCCTCGGCGATGGCCTCGGCGATGGCGTCCTGGTAGCCGGCGCTCGCGAGCTTGCGCGCCTCCTCCCGGTGGGAGACGAAACCCACCTCCAGCAGCACCGCCGCCATCCTGGCGCCGGCGAGGACGTAGAAGGGCGCCTGCTTCACCCCGCGGTCCTCGGTCCTCAGCTTGCCGACCAGCCGCTCGTGGATCGCGTACGCGAGCCGCGAGCTCTCCTCCAGCGCCTCGGCGTCGCCGAGGCTCTCGAGGATGGCGGCGACGACGTCCTCCCGGTCGCGCTCCTCGCCCGCGAGCCGGTCGGCGTTCTCTCGGGCCGCGACCGCGCTCGCCGAGGCATCGCTGGCGTCGGCCGAGAGGAAGAAGGTCTCGACGCCGCGGGTGAGCGCCCGGGCGCCCCGGCTCGCCATCGAGTTCAGGTGGATGGAGAGGAAGAGGTCGGCCCGCTCGGCGTTGGCCAGCGCCGCCCGCTCGGCCAGCGGCACGGTCTCGTCGCCCCTCCGCGTGAGCACCACCCGGGCCCCCTGCCGCTGGAGCCGCCGCGCCACGCGGCGCGCGATCTGCAGCGAGAGCGCCTTCTCCTGCTGGCCGCCCGGCCCGGTGGCGCCCTCCTGCTCGCCACCGTGCCCGGGGTCGATCACGGCGACGAAGGTCGGGGGCGCGGCGGCGAGGATCGCGAGGAGCGCGGCGGGAGACATCGGTCAGGCGACCTCGAGCCCCGGGCCGTCCGCCGCGGGGAGGACCTCGCCCAGGCGGACCGCCGCGACGCCGGCGGCCCGCAGCTCCTCGAGCACCGCCGCGGCCCGCTCCGGCCGCACGGCGGCGAGGAGCCCGCCGTTGGTCTGGGCGTCGGCGAGGACGAAGCGCTCGGCCAGGGCCATGCGCTCGGGGAAGCGGACGTGCGGGGCCACCCATGCGAGGTTCGCCTTCGAGCCGCCCGGGACCACGTCGGCGGCGGCGAGCTCGCGGATCCCATCCAGCACCGGGACCGCCGCCCCCTCGATCCGGAACCGCACCCCCGAGCCCTGGGCCATCTCCCAGGCGTGGCCCAGGAGCCCGAAGCCGGTCACGTCGGTGAGCGCGCTCACGGCGCCGCTCGCGGCCAGGAGCTCGCCGGCCACCCGGTTCAGCGCCGCCATCACCGCGACCGCGCGCTCGACGAGGCCCGGGGAGGCGGTGCCGCGCTTGATGGCGGTGGCGGCGATCCCGGACCCGAGCGGCTTGGTGAGGAGCAGGGCGTCGCCGGGCCGGGCTCCGACGTTGCGGAGGATCCGATCCGGGTGCACCAGGCCGGTCACCGCCATCCCGTACTTGGGCTCCGGGTCGTCGATGGAGTGGCCGCCGAGCACCGGCGCCCCGGCCTCGGCGGCGGCGTCCGCGCCGCCGCGGAGGATGGAGGAGAGCGTCTCCAGCGGGAGCTTGCCCACCGGGAAGCCGACCAGGTTCAGCGCGAAGAGCGGGCGCGCGCCCATGGCCCAGATGTCCGAGAAGGCGTTGGCGCCGGCGATGCGCCCGTACCAGTACGGGTCGTCCACCACCGGCGTGAAGAAGTCCACCGTCTCCACCACCGCGAGGTCGTCGGCGATCCGGTACACGGCGGCGTCGTCGCTCGTCTCGTGGCCGACGAGCGCGCGCGGGTCCGACGTCCTGGGCACGTCGCGCAGAACCTGCGCGAGATCCGCGGGGCGGATCTTGCAGGCTCAACCCGAGCCGTGGCTCAGCGTCGTGAGGCGGGGACCGGGACTCTCCATGGGCACCCTTCCTAGCGTCCGCGGGCCGCCGCGGGCAAGCGGGGCCGGGCGGTCAGGCGCGGCGCAGCACGCCCTCCTTCACCAGCGCCGCCAGGAGGCGGGTCGCCTCCACGTCGTCGACCGGGGTCTGGTCGAGGAGCTCCTCGACGCTGTCGGCGTGGAGGGCGGCGTCGACGAGCTCGAGCTCGTGGGGCTCGAGGCGGTCCATGGCGCCCGCCGGGGGCTTGCCCATGGTGAGCCGGGCCGCGGCCGGCAGCTCGGCCCGGAGGTGCTCGAGCTCGTCCCTCTGGCGCATCGCCTCCATGAGCGCCGCCTCGACCGGCTCGTCGAGCCCCGGCCCGGGCGGGCGGCCGGGGGAGGGCCCGAGCTCGAACTCCCCGTCGGTCCAGGAGAGCAGGCGGAGGAGCGCCTTTCGCGGCGAGAGCCCCGGGAGCCCGGCGATCTGGACGGGGCCCAGGACGCCCTGGTCGAGGTGGATCCCGCCGCTCCGCCTCGCGCTCCGGACGGCGAGCAAGCCGGTCTTCCTCGAGGCCCCGAGGAGCTGCAGGAGGTCGGGAAGGCCGACCTCCTGGATGAGCCCGCGCATCGAGCTCCCGCGCATGGGGTCGAGGGTCTCGACGGGGCTCTCCACGGTCGGCTCCGCCGGCAGCGCGGGGACCGGGCGCAGCTCCCGCACCAGCTTGAGGATGGTCGCGCCGACGAGGATGCGATCGCCCTCGGCGAGCTTGCGGCCCTTCACCCGCTCGCCGTTCACGTAGGTGCCGTTGGTGGAGCCCAGGTCCTCGATGAGGGGGCTCTCCCCCTCCCAGCCCAGCCGGGCGTGGCGGCGCGACACCTCCTCCTCGGCGAGGACGACGTCGCAGGAGGTCTGCCGCCCGATGAGCACCTCGCGCCCCGGCTCCAGCGGGTAGACGCCGCCCTGGTATCGTCCGGCGAGGAAGCGGAGGGCCAGGGCGCGGCGCCCCGGGACGGTCGCGACGCGGATGCGCCCGACCGGCACCGGTCAGGCCCCGTCCGCCGCGGCGAGCTGAAGGTACATCTCGGCGTTGCGGTTGCCCGGGGAGAGCCGGAGGACCTCTTCCCACTGGGCCACCGCGTCCTCGCGGCGCCCGGCGCCGAGGAGCGCCAGGCCCAGGGAGAGCCGAGCCGGGATGAAGCCGGGGCTCCGCTGCACGATCTCCTGGTACTGGGCGATGGCCTCGTCCCGGCGCCCGGCGTCCCGGCAGGCCGACGCCAGCTTCAGGCGGATGTCGGCGAAGGTCGGCCCCAGGGACAGCGCCCGCTCGTACTCGGCGATGGCCTCGGCGTGGAGGCCGGAGGAGGCCCAGACGTCGCCGATCTCGGCGTACATGTTGGCCAGCTTCCCCTTCACGTAGCGGTCCACCTGGCCCGGCGCCGCCCCCGAGCTGGAGAGCGCCTGGCGGTAGATCTCCTGCGCCTCGCGGTACTTCCCGGTGTCGTTGTAGATGACCGCGAGGTTCAGGGCGGCGTCCGTGTACCCCGGGTTGATGCGGAGCGCGGCCTCGAAGGCCCTCTGCGCCTTCTGGTACTGCCCCTGGTCGTGGTAGATGACGCCGAGCATGTTGTAGACGTCGGCGAACGACTGGTTGTGCTCGACGACCTGGGAGAGGTACTGCTCGGCGCGGGCGTACTCCTTCTTCATGTAGTAGCCGCGCCCCAGCGTCAGCGCCTGCTTCATCCCCTCGTCCATCGGAGCCTCCGACCCTGTGCCGAGTGTAGCAGAGCCGCCGCAGGGCGCGATTTCAGCGCCCCGCCGCGACCCAGCGCCCGCCCTCGAGCCGGAGCGACAGCCGCGAGCGCTCCCGGGTCGGGGCGCCGGTGGGCGGCGCGGTCTCGAGGTCCTCCCCGACCTCGGCCGTCTCCCGCTCCGCGCGGATCTGCCAGGCGAGGACGCGCCGCGCCGCCGGGCGGGCGGCGGCGGCGAGGGCGTCGTGGCGCCGGAAGAGGAAGGCGAGCACGCTCCGGAGCCGCGCGAACTGGTCCCCCTCGGCGCACCACAGGGCGATGGAGCAGGGGCGCATGTGGAACCGCTCCCGCCCGAGGTAGCTCACCGCCGCCACCTGTTCGCGCCACACCGCCCGGCCCTCGGCCTCGAGCATCGCGGTCACCACCGCGCGCTCGCCCTCGAGGAGCGGCGCCACGTCGGCGTAGCGCACCGGGTGAAGGTCCAGCGTCCCGCCACCCCGGAAGCCGTACACGTCCTCCAGGGAGGCGCGCACCTGGTTCGCCAGCGCCTCGCGGATCTGCGCGTCGGCGGCGGCCTCGGAGCGGCCCAGCGCCGCCAGGCGGCCCCAGGCGAGCCACAGGCCGATCCCGGCGAGCGCGACCGCGGCCGCGGGGACGAGCACGGGAGCCCCGAGCCTTCCGGCCAGCCGACCGCTACCGGATCTCGGCAAGCCGCCTCTCCGCCTCGGCGCGGCGCGGGTCGCCGGGATGCTTCACGACCAGCTGCTGGAGGGCCTGCCGCGCCCTGAAGCGGTCGTCCAGTCTCAGGTAGGCGTCGGCCATGGCGAGGAGCGCGTCGACCTCGTGCGCCGAGCCGGGGTAGTTCCTGACCAGGGTCTCCCAGCGCCCGGCGGCCCCGGCCCAGCGGCCGCGCTTCGCGTAGAAGCCCGCCGCGTACCACTCGTGGGCGGCGAGGCGGGCGCGGAGGGCGTCGCCGAGCTTCTGCGCCTCCGGCCGGTACTTCGAGTCCGGGTAGCTCTTGAGGAAGGCCTGCAGCTTGCCCGCCGCCTCGCGCACCGCCTTCAGCTCGCGCTCCTCGGCCGGCGGCAGGATGAAGGTGTCGCTCGGGCCGTCCTTCGCGAGCGACTCGGCCTCGCGGAAGGCCGCGCGGTCCGCCTCCTCGTGCTTGGGGTGCATGCGGACGAAGGCGGCGTAGGCCTCCGCGGCCTCGACGTTCCGGTCCTGCTGGGCCTTGAGGTCGGCGAGCCTCAGCTCCGCCAGGGCGGCGTACCTCGAGAAGGGGTACTTGGCCCGGACGTGCTCCAGGAACTTCGTCGCCTCGCTGTTGTTCCCGCTCTTCGCCTCGGCGACGCCGGCCAGGTAGTCCTCCTCGGCGGTCTTGCCGTACTTGGGCTCGCCGGTGATGGAGACGCGGGAGGAGCCGCAGGCGAGGGCCAGGGCGGCGGCGAGGAGGGCGGGGCGGCACATCCGAGGCGGCAAGATAGCGCAAAGGGGAATGGCGATCACCCGTCGCCGGGGGCGCCGGGGAGCCCCACCACCCGGCCCACGACCCCGCCGGAGAAGCCCCGGCCCAGCAGCCAGCGGGCCAGGCGGGCGCGAGCCCGCTCGTCCTGCCCCGCCGGCTCGGCGCCGCCGGTGCGGCGCAGCGCCAGCGCCCGGCACAGGGCCAGCTCTCCCGCCTCCCCGCCCCGCCCCGCCTCCGCCAGCGCCTCGGCGACGGCGCGCCGGGCCTCGGCGGCCGGGATGCCGGCGGAGGCGATGCGCCGCTCCGCGCCCCGCGGGCCCATGCGCCCCGGGCCCAGCAGGGCGCGGGCCCGGTCCCGCGCCCAGGCGGCGTCGTCGAGGTAGCCGAGCCGGCGGAGCCAGCTCAGGACCTCCGCCGCCTCGGCTCCGAGGCCGGCGCGCTCCAGGCGCCGGCGGAGCTGGTGCTCGGTCCGGGAGTGGAAGGAGAGGACGCGGAGCGCGAGGGCCCGGGCGCGGTCGGCGGGGGCGTCGTGAGGCACGCGAGGATCCTCACCGCGGCCCCGCGGGCGGGCCTAGAAGCGCTCGATCTGGAAGTCGTCGTCCGCCGGGGCCTGCGGCTGGGCCGCCGGCGAGCGCGCCGGGACCTGCTGCGGGGTGATGCGCGCCACCGCCTGGGCGGGAGCGGCGGCCGGGCGCGGCCCCGAGGGAGCGGGCGGGGGCGCACCGGTCGAGGGGCGCGCCGGCCCCTCCGGCGCCTTCTCGAAGCTCTCCCACTTCGAGTCGCTGGTGCCGGACACGCCGGAGACGCGGAGCGCGAAGTCGTCGGGGTTCGTCGCCTGCCGCAGCGCCTCCTCGTAGGTGATGTAGTTCGACTTCAGGAGCCACATCAGGCTCTGGTCGAAGGTCTGCATCCCGTAGGCGGTGTGACCCTGGGCGATGGCGTCGGTGATCTCCTTCGTCCGGTCCTTGTCCTCGACGAGCTCGCGGACGCGGGTGGTGGCGAGGAGCACCTCGATGGCCGGGACGCGGCCGCGGCCGTCGGCGCGCGGCACGAGCCGCTGGCTGATGACCCCCTTCAGCACCGAGCCGAGCTGGAGGCGCACCTGCTTCTGCTGGTAGGGCGGGAACGCCGAGATGATGCGGTTGATGGTCTCGGTGGCGTCCAGGGTGTGGAGCGTCGACATCACCAGGTGGCCGGTCTCGGCGGCGGTGAGCGCCGTCTCGATGGTCTCGAGGTCGCGCATCTCGCCCACCAGGATGACGTCGGGGTCCTGCCGCAGCGCGCTCTTCAGCGCCTGGCTGAAGCTCATCGTGTCGACCCCCACCTCCCGCTGGTTCACGATGGAGCGCTTGTCGCGGATGAGGAACTCGATGGGGTCCTCGATGGTCATGATGTGGCAGGTCTCGTTGGCGTTGATGTGGTCGATCATCGCCGCCAGGGTGGTGGACTTGCCCGAGCCGGTCGTCCCGGTCACCAGGACCAGGCCCCGCTGCTCCCCGGCGATCTTCTCGATGATCTTGGGGAGCAGGAGCTGCTCGATCGACTGGATCTTGAAGGGGATGACGCGGAACACGCCGCCGATGGTCCCGCGCTGCTGGAAGATGTTCACCCGGAAGCGGCCCAGGCCGGGCACGCCGTAGGCCAGGTCCACCTCGTTCGTCTGCTTGAACTTCTCCTTCTGGAAGTCGTTCATGATGCCGAACGCCATCCGGGCGACTTCCTCGGGCGGGAGGCGGCGCGCGTCCTTCAGCGGCACCAGCGCCCCGTCGACGCGGAACATCGGGGGAAGCCCGGCCTTCAGGTGGATGTCGCTGGCGCTGGCCCGGAGCGCGACCTGCAGGATCTCGTTCAGCTCCATGCAGGGGCGGAGCCTACCACCCGCCCGGTGGCAATACCATTCGGGTGGCGAAGGGACGCGGGGATCTAGCGCTTCGAGAACTGGAAGCGCTTGCGGGCGCCGGGGCGGCCGTACTTCTTCCGCTCGACGGCGCGGGCGTCGCGCGTCACGAAGCCGGCCTTCTTGAGGACGGGGCGGAACTCGGGGTTGTACTCCATCAGCGCCCGGGTGATCCCGTGTCGGATGGCGCCCGCCTGGCCTGAGAGCCCGCCGCCCTTCGCGTTCACGAAGACGTCGAGCTTGCCCATCTGGTCGACGATCTTCAGGGGCTCGACCAGGATCATCTTCGAGGTCTCCCGGCCGAAGTACTGGTCGAGGGTCCGCCCGTTGATGACGATGTTGCCCGAGCCCGGCGCGATGCGGACGCGAGCCACGGCGTCCTTGCGGCGGCCGACGGAGATGGGGATCTGGGGCATCGGGCCCTCCTACGCGGGCAGCTTCAGCGGCGCCGGCTTCTGCGCCGCGTGCGGGTGCTCGGTGCCCGCGTAGACCTTCAGCTTCCTCACCATGGCACGGCCCAGGGCGTTGCGCGGCAGCATTCGCTTCACCGCCAGGAGGAAGACGTCCTCCGGGTGGCGGGCCCGGACCTTGCTCGCCGGCGTCAGGCGGGCGCCGCCGGGGTGCATGGTGTGGGTGAAGTAGAGCTTGTCCGTCTCCTTCTTCCCCGTGAAGCGCACCTTCTCGGCGTTCACCACCACGACGAAGTCGCCCACGTCCATCGACGGGGTGTAGCTGGGCTTGTGCTTGCCCTTCAGGATGCTCGCCACCCGGCTGGCGGCGCGGCCCACGGTGAGGCCGGAGGCGTCGAGGAGCCACCACTTCCGGCCGGCGAGGGCCTCGCTCCGCGTCGCGCTGTGTGTGCTGTGTCTGCCGTTCTTCATGGCGGAAACCCGAACGAATTCGGAGAGGCGCCTTGTATGAGGAAGGGGGGCGGCTGTCAAGCGACGCGCGGACGCCGACGCGCGGCACCCCTCCCCCTTCCGCGCCCCCCGGGAGCGCGGCGCCCTCTTTGCCTTTCGGCGGCGGCCGGTCTAGTCCATTGGGTGTGCGGGCCGCGCTCCTCGCAAGCTGCGCCCTCGGGCTCGCGGCGCCGGCGCGCCCCGCGGAGCCGGCAGCCGCGCCGGCGCTGCGCCTGGCCCCCGACCGCGTTCGACCCGGGGACGCCTTCCTGGTGCTGGTGCGCGGCGCCGGCGAGCCGTCGGCCGAGGTGGGCGGACGGCGGCTCGCCTTCGCGCCGGCCCCGGACGGCTGGCTGGCGGTGGCGGCGCTCCCGATCGAGGCCGAGCCCGGGCCTCTCGAGGTCCGGGTCGCGCGCCCCGAGGGACCTCTGGCCGCGGTCCTGGAGGTGGAGCCGGGCTCGTGGGTGGAGCGGCGCATCCGGGTGTCGGAGCGGTTCGTGCGCCCCCCGCCCCCGTCGGTGAAGCGGCGCATCGAGGCCGACCGCGAGGCCTTCTCCCGCGCCTTCTCCCAGCCCCCCGGCCCGTTCCTCGTCGACGGCCCCTTCGCCTGGCCTCGCCGCGCCGAGGTGACGGGGCGCTTCGGCGACCGGCGCACGCTGAACGGCAGGAAGTCCTCGCGCCACTACGGCCTCGACCTGTCCGGCAGGATGGGGGCCAAGGTCCACGCGGCGCAGGCGGGGCGCGCGGTGCTGGTCCGCGACTGCTGGGCCTCGGGCCGCTCGGTGGTCCTGTGGCACGGGTCCGACCTCTACACCTTGTACCTGCACCTCCAGCGCGCCGCCGTCCGCGAGGGACAGGAGGTCCGGCGCGGGGACCTGGTGGGCCGGGTCGGAAGAAGCGGGCGCGTCAGCGGGCCGCACCTGCACTGGGGCGTCAAGGTGGGGGAGCTCTACGTCGACCCCGAGTCGGTGCTCAGGCTCCCGCTCGACCTCGCGGTTCGCTGACCGCAGGCGCCACCTCGAGGGCCATCCCCCTCGACGCCTGCCCTCACTCCCCGGCGGCCCCATCCCCGGCCCTCGGCCGGTCCACGGCGAAGTGGCAGCGCTCCCGCTCGGCCGCGGTGCGCGCCGGATCCCCCAGGGGATCGCCGAGCCAGTACGCCATGTCGTCCGGCTCCCAGACGTAGGGCGCTCCGTTCAGGCGCACCCGGCCGGCGTCGAGCGCCCGCCAGGCGTCGAGGATCGAGAGCGGGGCCAGGTCGCGGACCAGCGCCTGGAACCGGCCCTGCCGCTCCGGGTCGACGAAGGCGAAGCTCTCCCGAGCCGCGAAGGCGATGTGCAGGTGCGCGGGCCGGAAGGCGACGCCGGCGAGGCTCAGCCGCTGCGCCATGAGCCCGAGCATCTCGCCGAACTCGCGCGCCAGGCCGAGCCCGGGCACCTCCTGGCCCGGCAGGCGCGGCCGGACGTCGCTGAACTGGGCCCGCGGGTTCCGGAGCGAGAGCCAGTGGACGAAGAGGACGTCGCGGCCCAGCAGGGCGCGCCGCTCCACGACCAGCTCGACGAGGAGGTGCTCCGCCCCGTCCCCGTCGGCGAGGAGGCGCGCCCGCTCGCCCAGGCCGGCCCGGTCGAGCACCACCCGGAACTGGCCGTAGCCGATGCGCCGCAGCTGCTCCAGGATCCCGTAGCGGTGAAGCGCGTGCTCCAGCCCGGAGGCGGTGTAGTAGCCGAGGAGAAGCCGCTGCTCCCGCGGCTGCCCGAGCCCCAGCGCCTCCTCCAGGTCCTCCCGCGTGAGCTCGGTCTCCCCCAGGAGATCGGGGGTGATCTGCCGGGCGATGCGCCCGAAGCGGACGTGCATGGGGTCGTGGCTCGGCGGGATGGGCGTCAGCGAGCCGCGCGAGAGCACCATCCCGGTCCCGGCCAGCACCCGCCAGGCGCCCTCGCTGTAGCCGCCGCCCGGGAGCCAGACGGCGGGGACGCCGCGGAGGGCCGCCGCCACGCGCCGGTCGCGGCGCCGCGCCCCGCCGAGGGTCAGCCCCAGGCGGCCCATCCGGTCGCCGGCGAGGACGTCGCCCCCGGCGATGACGAAGGCCAGCGCCGGGCGCGGCATCCGGCGAAGCAGGCCCTCCAGCGCCTCGAGGTAGGGGGCGTCGCCGCTGCCCTCGGGGAGGACGGTCTCGTCGACGCCGGGCAGCGGGCCCCAGTCCGATCCCGAGAGCGAGCCCACCCAGGCGCTCCCGTCGCCGGCGAAGCAGGCGGCGAGGCCGTCGGGCGGGTGGGCGTCGAGGTCGATGACCGCCACCTTCCCGCCGAACCCCTCGGCGCGAAGCACCGCCACCGCCACCGCCACGTCGTTCACGGGGCAGAAGCCGCCGCCGCCCGCCGGGCTCGCGTGGTGGAAGCCGCCGAGGAGGTTCAGCTGCGGGTCGCCGCTGCGCAGCGCCAGGCGGGCGGCCTCCACCGTGGCCCCGCACCCCAGCCGCACGGTGGCGAGGAGCTCGTCCACCGGGACGTCGCTGGGGTCGGCGGCGAAGATGCGCCCCAGGGTGTCGGGGCGCCCCAGCGACTCGAGGTACTCGGGCGTGTGGACCCGGTCGAGGTCGTACCAGGCGATGCGCGCCGGCGTCCTGACGTCCTCCCGACGCACCGCGCCCCAGTCGACGAGCCACCAGGCGACGAAGTCGGCGCGCCGGGGCTCCAGGCCCTCGCGGGTGACGCCGGTGAGCGGCAGGCGGTAGGCCGGCGAGTACCAGAGCCCCAGCGCGCTCGGCGCCAGCAGTCCCCGCACCCGGAGGGCGATCTCGGCGAGCGGCATCCGGCGTCAGGCCCGGGGCGCGACCGGCGGAGGCGCCCCGGCGCGGCTGCGGCCGGCGATCCAGACCCGCGCCCATCCCAGCGCCACCTCGAGCGCGATCCAGCCGACGGCGAGCCAGGCGGCTCGCGCCACCTGCTCGACCGTGTCCAGCCCCACGGTCACGACCCCGCGCTTCGACTCGCCCGACCACAGGAGCGCCAGCGGCAGGGCCCGGACGGTGTAGCCGACGATGAAGACGAGGTAGAGGGTCCGCAGGACCGCCAGCGCCTTGGCCATGATGCGCCGAGTGTAGCGCAGCGGCGGCCTGCGCGCGGCCGCTCGCGGCGGTATCCTCGGGGCCGGGAGGGGCGATGTCCGAGGTCGGAGAGCTGGTGGACACCTGCGCCGAGGCGGCGCGGCGCGGGGGCGCGGTCCTGCTCCGGCGCTTCGGCGGGCGGCGCACCATCGACTACAAGGGCGGCATCGACCTCGTCACCGACGCCGACCGCGCCAGCGAGGCCGCGCTCCTCGAGTTCCTGGCGGCCCGCTTCCCCGGCGCCGCGGTGCTCGCCGAGGAGTCGGGCCGGAGCGGCGCGGCCGGCGCACCCCTCACCTTCGTCGTCGACCCGCTCGACGGAACCACCAACTACGCCCACGGGCTGCCGCACTTCGCCGTGAACGTCGCCGCCCTTGACGGCGACGGCGTCGCCGCCGGCGCCACCTGGGACCCGGTCCGGAGCGAGATGTTCCTCGCCGCCCGCGGCGGGGGGGCGACGCTCAACGGCGAGGCGGTGCGGGTGGCGGAGACGGCCGACCTCCACCGGGCGCTGCTCGTCACCGGCTTCCCCTACGACGTCCACCAGAACTTCGAGATGCCGCTGCGGCTCTTCGGCGAGTACATGCGCCGCGCCCGGGCCATCCGCC
The DNA here is from genome assembly GCA_036555405.1 of Anaeromyxobacteraceae bacterium. Lineage (GTDB taxonomy): Bacteria > Myxococcota > Myxococcia > Myxococcales > Anaeromyxobacteraceae > DATBLK01. The sequence continues at coordinate 5,500 of DATBLK010000002.1, read as the reverse complement.
GCATGGGGAGCGCGGCGCTCGACCTCGCCTACGTCGCCTGCGGCCGGTTCGACGGCTACTGGGAGATGCGGCTCAAGCCCTGGGACCTCGCCCCCGGGATGCTCCTCGTCCGGGAGGCGCGCGGCCTGGTGAACGACTTCGACGGCGGCGGCGAGGTCCTGGCGCGCGGAGAGGTGTGCGCCGCGAACCCGGAGCTCCAGCGCCGGCTCCTGGCCGTGCTGGCGGAGGTGCGGCGCGCGAGGTGAGCTGCGCGGGGGTGCCCGGGGCGGGCGGTCCCGGGGCGGCGCGGGCGCGCTCGCGGGATTCCGGGGACGCGCCGTCACTCCTCGAGGAGCCGGAGGACCAGGAGCCGCTGCTCGCGCGCCCAGTCCTCGGAGAACCCCTCGTGTGCGCGGCGCACGCGGCCGGCGCGATCGACGACCAGCGTCGTCGGCAGCCGGCGCGCGCCCAGCGCCGCCGAGGCCTCGCCGGCCCGGTCCCAGAGCACCGGGACGCGCACCGGGACCTCCCGGAGGAAGGCGGCGAGGGGCGCGGCCTCCTCGTCGAGGCTCACCGCGTAGACCGAGAGGCCGCGGGGGCCGAGCTCGGTGGCGAGCCGGTCGAGCGCCGGGAGCGCCTCGCGGCAGGGCTCGCACCAGCTCGCCCACAGCTCGACGACGCGCACGCGCCCGACGGCGCCGACGTCGACGAGGCGGCCCTCGAGGTCGGGCGCCACGAGCCGGAGCGGCGGACCCGCCGGCGGGCCGGTCCGCGCACCCTCCAGGGTACCCGCGCACGCCGCCGCGTGCAGCGCGGCGGCGGCGAGAAGCGGCACCTTGCGGCCGGCGACCACGCGCCCCCTCTACCACGGCGGCCCGGAATCCGCAGGGAAGGCGCTGCGGCCTTGCCGGGGATCAAGGGCTTTGCGCTTTCGCTATGACATGGTGCCGGGCTACGGTTCGGGTACCCCCGAGGTGACCATGAGACCCAGGCTTCCCTTGGTGCTCGCCGCCGCGTCTCTCGCGGCGGCGGGAGCGGCGCGGGCAGACGTGGTGAAGGCCAGCTCCACCACCCTGCTCGGCGCCGGCCAGGTGTACCGCGAGGGAACCCTGAAGGCGGCCTACCCGGTGCTGGAGATGGTGTCGGTGTCGGCGAGCGAGATCCGGACCGGGGTGGGCGAGTTCGAGGCGGCGCTCTCGGGCTGGGGCGCCCTGGACGCAGGCGCCCAGGCCTTCTGGCAGAACGGCGCTCCCCACGCGACCCGCCAGAGCGGCGACCTCGACGTCGGCTACGTCCGCGGCGACCTCTTCGGGCGCACCCTCGGCTTCCGCGTCGGGCGCCAGATGGTGGTCGAGGGCGTCTCGCGGATGGTGCACCTCGACGGCGGGCACCTCGCCCTTCGCATTCCCTTCGGCACCGGGCGCCCGCGGTTCGTGCCGTCCGGCGCCACCCTCTCGGCCTACGCCGGCCTCCCGGTCGCGCCGCGCTTCGCCACCCGCGGCGGCGAGCGCGCCACCGGCAACGTCCGCGCCGACGTCGCCTACGGGGGCCGCGCCTCGCTCTCCTGGCCCGGCGTCCTCGACCTGGGCGCCTCGCTCGCCTTCGCCGACGACGGCAAGGAGGTGAGCCGGCGAGACGTCGGCGCCGACCTCCGGCTCTCGCCGCATCGCGCGGTCCAGGTCACCGGCTCGACCTTCTACAGCCTGGCGGAGGGGCGGCTGGGCGAGGCGGAGGCCGCCGTCGACGTCCAGGCCGCCCGCGGCGTCGTCGTCTTCGCCGACCTGCGCCACGTGGAGCCCGACCTCTACCTGTCGCGGAGCTCGATCCTGGCGGCCTTCGCCGCCGCCAAGCGCGACGACGCCGGCGGCGGGGTGCGCTGGGCGCGGCGCGGCGCCACCCTGGAGGCCGACGCCCACCTCCTCAGGCAGGAAGAGGGCGACGGGACGCGCCTGCGGCTCAAGGGCACCCTCCGGCCCTGGCTCGCCACCGTGGTCGGGGCCGACGCCCAGCTCCTCCGGGTGCCGGACAACGGCTACTGGCTCGCCCGGCTCTTCGGGTCGCGCGAGTGGGGCCGCATCGCCACCGCGATCGACGTCTGGGTCTACGGCTACCGGAAGCCGGTGAACGGGGTCGACCAGTCCGTCGGCGGGACCGCGAGCGGCGGCTACCGCGTCGCGCCGGGCTGGCGGCTGGTGCTCGCCGGCACCGCCGGGTCGGACCCGTTCTTCAAGAGCAGGGTGGAGCTGCTCGCCAGGCTGGTCTACGAGCAGACGTACGTGCGGGAGGTGCGGTGATGAAGGCCCCGGCCATCCTCCTGGCGGCGCTCCTGGCGCCGCTCCTGGCCTGCGGTGCCAGGCCCGACCGCCCGCGCGCCGAGGCCGACCGCTCGCCCACCACCTTCCCGCACGAGAAGCACGGGGGCTTCGACTGCACCGACTGCCACACCGGCATCATCAAGTCGACGCGGCTCGGCGACTCTCGCCTCCCGGGCGTGGCGAAGTGCGAGGAGTGCCACGACCGCACCACGCCGGAGGACAAGGCGAAGTTCGCCCCGCCGCGGCGCGAGGCGCGCGAGTTCGAGCTCCGCTTCGACCACGCTGCGCACCTGGGCCGGGTCCCCAAGGGCGACTGCGCCACCTGCCACCGGGACCTCCCCGCCCCGGGGGAGCCCTGGAAGACGGCGCCCCCGATGGCGGCCTGCCTCGCCTGTCACCAGCACCAGAAGGACTTCGCCGAGGCCCGCTGCAGCCCCTGCCACGTGAGCCTGAAGCGCTTCCCGCTGAAGCCGGTGAGCGAGCTGGCCCACGCCGGCGAGTTCGTGAAGGACCACGGCCGGCTGGCGAAGGGCTCGGCCCAGTCCTGCGCCGTGTGCCACGACCAGACCTTCTGCGCCCGCTGTCACGCCGCGGAGACCGGGCCCCTGCGGGTCGAGATCCGCTTCCCGGAGGAGATCCTCCCCGACTTCATCCACCGCGGCGACTTCGTCTCCCGGCACCAGATCGACGCCCAGGCCGACCCGGCGAGCTGCCGGAAGTGCCACGGCAGCCACTTCTGCGACTCGTGCCACAAGGAGCAGGGGCTCTCGCCGCGGTCGCTGAGCCCGCGCGACCCCCACCCGCCGGGCTGGTCCACCAGGGGCTCCGGCTCCTTCCACGGCACGGCGGCGAGGTCCAACATCGTCGCCTGCGCCGGCTGCCACGACCAGGGCGCCGCCTCGATCTGCGTGCTCTGCCACCGCTCCGGCGGCCCCGCGGGCGTGAACATCCACCCGCCGGGCTACAAGCCGACCGACAAGGGGAAGCCCATGTGCCGGGCCTGCCACTGACGGCGAGGCCGCGGCCCGCAGCGGGGAGGTCTCCCCTCACCGCGGCGAGGTGCAGGCGGTGAGTCCTGTGCGGCCGCGCCGGCGCCCGCCCTACGGGCTCCCGCCGCCCAGGGCCGCGAGCAGCTTCTCCCAGATCCCGCCGAAGGCGCCGTTCGACATCGCCACCACGACGTCCCCGGGGCGCGCCTCGGCGACCACCGCCGGGACCATCTCGTCCACGGTGGCCAGGGCGCGCGCCGGCGTTCCCGCGGCGGCGAGGTCGGCGGCGAGCCGGTCGACGTCGAGCCGCTCGCCCTCGGGGACGCGGTCGGTGGGTGCGGGCCGCAGGACGAAGACCGCGCCGGCGCCGGGGAAGGCCGAGGCGTAGGCCCGCTGGTGCAGGCTCCGCCGGCTGGTGTTGGAGCGCGGCTCGAAGCAGGCGAGGAGCCGGGCGCCGGGGAAGCGACCGCGCACCGCCTCCAGGGTCCGGGCGGTGGCGGTGGGGTGGTGGGCGAAGTCGTCGACCACCGCGACGCCGCCCGCGACCCCGCGCACCTCCTGGCGCCGCCGCACCCCCCGGAAGGCGGCGAGGCCGGCGGCGATCTCGCCGGCGGAGAGGCCGAGCGAGGCCGCGGCCGCGGCGGCGCCGAGGGCGTTCTCGACGTTGTGGGCGCCTCCCACCGGCAGGTGCACCGGCGCCAGCGCCTGGCCGCGCCGGACGAGCTCGAAGCGGGCGCCGTCCGGTCCCTCGGCGAGGCCGCTCGCCGCCCAGTGGGCGGGGCGGGTCGCCGAGTAGGTCTCCACCGGGCAGCGGGCGCGCCGGGCGATGCGCTCCACCGGCTCCCAGCCGGCGCAGGCGGCGAGGAAGCCGTCCCCGGGGAGGAGGTCGACGAAGCGCTCGAAGGCGCTCTGGTAGTGGAGGTCGTCGCGGTAGATGTCGGCGTGGTCGAGCTCGCAGCTCGTGAAGACCGCCGTCCGCGGCCGGTAGTGGAGGAACTTGGGCCCCTTGTCGAAGTAGGCGGTGTCGTACTCGTCGCCCTCGACGACGAAGTGCGGCCCCCGCCCCAGGCGGAAGTTGGAGTCGAAGTCGCGCGTCACGCCGCCGGCGAGGAAGGAGGGGTCGCGGCCGGCGTGGAAGAGGAGGAAGGCGAGCATCGCCGTGGTCGTCGTCTTCCCATGCGTTCCGGCGACGACCACGCCGTGGCGCCCGGCGATGAAGAGCTCGCCCAGCGCCTGGGGAAAGGAGACGTGGCGGAGCCCTCGCTCGCGCATCGCCACCGCCTCCGGGTTCGCCGCCCGCACCACGTTCCCCACCACGACGAGGTCGGGCCGGGCCCGGTCGAGGTTGGCCGCGCCGTAGGGCGTCATCACCTCGATGCCCCAGCGCGCGAGCTGCTCCGACATCGGCGGATAGACGTTCTCGTCGGAGCCGGTGACCCGGTGGCCCCGGGCCTTCAGCATGCCGGCGAACGAGCCCATGCCGGTGCCGGCGACGCCGATGAGGTGGATCCGCCTGTCGCCGGGGTCGTCCATCGGCCGCCCTACCCGATCTCCAGCGCCTGCGCCACCGCGTCGTGGAAGCGGCGGCGGAAGGAGCGGATGGGGTCCCGCTCCCCGCGGCGCGGGCAGTGGCTGGCGAGAAGCGCGCAGACGACCTCGGCGTCGAGGTCGACCCACAGCGAGCAGCCGGTGAAGCCGAGGTGGCCGATGGCCCCGCGCGGCCCTCGCCCCAGGCGCGAGCCCAGCGCGGAGCCGGCCGGCGCGGGCGTGTCCCAGGCCAGTGCCCGGCTGCTCTCCGGGGCCGGATCGCGGGTCGCGAAGCGGCGGGCCGCGGCCGCGGGGAGGAAGGGCGTCCCGGCGGAGAAGGCCTCGAGCCAGGCCTGACCCAGCGCGGCGACGTCGCCGGCCGCGGCGAAGAGCCCCGCGTGCCCGGCGACGCCGCCCAGCGCCTCGGCGTTCTCGTCGTGGACGGCGGCGGCCCGCACCTCGCCGCTCTCGCGCCGCACCGTGGGGACGAAGCAGTGCGTGGCGCGGCGGGCGGCCGCGAGCGCCGGCTCGCGCTCCGGCAGGAAGAAGGCCCGCCGCAGGCCCAGGGGCGCGAAGACCCGCTCGTCGGCGAGGATGTCGAGCGGCGCGCCGCCGGCGACTTCCAGGATCCGGCCCAGCGCCACGAAGCCGAGGTCGCTGTAGACGGCGCGGGCCCCCGGCGGGCCCTCG
>DATBLK010000133.1:0-4783 GCA_036555405.1 Anaeromyxobacteraceae bacterium | reverse complement strand
CCTACCGGGTGGACCTCGTCCTCTGGCGCGAGATCCTGGGCAACGTCACCGACGCCCTCTACCTGAAGCCGACGCTGCGCTACGACATCTTCGACGGGCTCTCGCTGCGCCTGGCGCTCGTCTACTCCCAGGCCTTCTTCGCCGCCTCGACGCCGTCGACCACCCACCGGCCGCTCGGCATCGAGCTCGACGCCGGCCTCCACTACGCCTCCGACGACGGCTTCCGCGCCTGGGTCGACTGGGGCGCCCTCCAGCCCCTCGACGGCCTGGGGTACGGGCCCAACCGCCCCGCGGCCGCGCAGGACGTCGCCCGCGGCCACGCCGTCCGGACCGGGCTGGCGGTGAAGTTCTAGCCGCCCGCAGGCCCGGCCACCGCCCGCACCGCGAAGCGCGGCTGCGCCTGGATGGCCTTCTTCACCGAGCACTGGTCGGCGACCCGGACCAGCGCGTCGCGGTACTTCTCGGGGAAGCCCGGCGGCACCTCGATGTCGAGCTCCGCCGAGGCGAGGACGCCCGCCGGGTCGTAGGCCGGGCGCATCCGGATGCGGATGCCCGAGGGGTCGAGGTCGCGCCTGGCGCAGAAGCCCTGCACGAAGACGCCGGCGCAGGTGGCGATGGAGGCGAGGAAGAGCTGGAAGGGCGAGGGCGCGCCGTCCTCGCCGCCGAGGTCGCGGGGCTGGTCGGTGCGCACCCGGTGCCCCCCGAGCTCGGCCTCGACGCGGCGCCCGCCCGGCAGTGTGACCACGATCTCGCTCGCTCCGGCCATGTCGCCTCCCGGGGCCCGCCCCGCCGGGTGAGAGCCCGGCGGCGCGCCGGCGGTTCGGCCGGAGCGAGCCTAGAGGGCCGCGGCCCCGCGTGGTAGCGTTTCCGGCCCGCATGCCGAGCCGATCGAAGCCCGCGCCCGTGAGCCGCGCCGCGCTCGCCAAGCCGGCCGACCCGCGCCTGGTGGCGCTCTCCGCCTCCATCCAGGACGACGTCGCGCTCTTCGACGAGGACATCCGCGGGAGCCGCGCCCACGTCGCCATGCTCGCGGCGCAGGGGATCGTGCCCCGGGCGGCGGCGCGGCGCATCGACGCCGGCCTCCGGCGGGTCCGCTCCGAGCTGGCCCGCGGAAAGATGAAGCTCGACCCGGCGCTGGAGGACGTCCACACCCACGTCGAGCGGCGCCTCGGCGAGATCGTCGGGCGCGACGCCGGCTACCTCCACGCCGGCCGCAGCCGGAACGACCAGGTGGCGCTCGACGAGCGGCTCTTCGCGGTGGGCGCCTGCGACCGCTGCGACGCGGCCCTCGCCGGCCTGCAGCGAGCCCTGGTGCGCCAGGCGCGGCGGCACCAGCGGACGCTGCTTCCCGGCTACACCCATCTCCAGCGGGCGCAGCCGGTGTCGCTGGCCCACCACCTCCTGGCCCACGTCGAGATGCTCTGGCGCGACCGGCAGCGCTTCCTCGACGTCCGCCGGCGGGCCGCGGTCTCCCCGCTGGGCGCCGGGGCGCTGGCCGGGACGACGCTGCCCATCGACCGCTTCCGCGTCGCCCGCGCCCTCGGGCTCACCGAGGTCACGCGGAACTCGCTGGACGCGGTCGCCGACCGCGACCCGGCCATCGAGCTCGCCTTCGCCGTGGCCATGGCGGCGATGCACCTCTCGCGGCTCGGCGAGGAGCTGGTCCTGTGGACGACCCGGGAGTTCGGCTTCATGACCCTCGACGACGCCTTCGCCACCGGCTCGTCGCTCATGCCGCAGAAGAAGAACCCCGACGTCGGCGAGCTGGCCCGCGGGAGGGCCAGCCGCGCCCTCGGCGACCTGGTGGCGCTGCTCTCGCTCCCCAAGAACCTGCCGCTCAGCTACAACCGGGACCTCCAGGAGGACAAGCGGCCGCTCCTCGAGGGGCCGCCGGCCCTGTGCCTCACCCTGGATGCGCTCGCCGGCGCGGTGGAGACGGCCACCTTCCACCCGGAGCGGATGCGCGAGGCGCTGGGCTCGGGCGAGGCGCTGGCCACCGACGTCGCCGAGTACCTGGTGGAGAGGGGCGTGCCCTTTCGCGAGGCGCACGAGGCGGTGGGGGCGGCGGCGGCCTTCGCGGTGCGGGCGGGGCGGCCGCTGGCCGGGCTCTCCGCCGAGGAATGGCGCCGCTTCCACGCGCGCTTCGGCAAGGACGTGGTCCGCTGCTTCGACCCGGCGCGGAGCCTCTCGCGCCGCGAGGTGCCCGGCGGCCCGGGCCCCCGCCGGGTGAGGCGCGAGATCGAGCGCTGGGAGGCGGCGCTGGGCCAGCGGAGGAAGCGGTGACCGCGCGGCCCGGCGGCGTCGGGGTGAGGGGGCTCGCCGCGCTCGCCCTCCTGCTCGCCGCCTGCGGCGTGAAGGCGCCGCCCCGCCCGCCCGAGAAGCCCCGGGGGCCGGAGCTGCCGGCGGGGGCGTCGCCTGCGAGCCCCCCGGCGGCGCCGGCGCCCGCCGCCGCCCCCGCCCCCGCGGCCGGGCCCGGCGGCCCCGGGAACCGGCCGTGAACCACTTCCAGCGCCGCGGCGGCGTCCTCTGGGCGGAGGAGATCCCGCTGGCGGACCTGGCCCGCGCCTGGGGCACGCCGCTCTACGTCTACTCCACCGCCACGCTGACGCGGCACTGGCGGGTGCTGGAGCGGAGCCTGCGCGGCCTTCCCCACCTCACCTGCTTCGCGGTGAAGGCGAACGGGAACCTCGCGGTCCTCTCCCTCCTGGCGCGGCTCGGCGCCGGGTTCGACATCGTGTCCGGCGGCGAGCTCTACCGCGTGCGCCGCGCCGGCGGCGACCCGGGCAAGGTGGTCTTCAGCGGCGTGGGCAAGCGCGACGACGAGATCGCCTTCGCGCTCGAGGCCGGGGTGCGCGTCCTCGACGTCGAGAGCGCCGAGGAGCTGGCCCGGGTCTCGGTGATCGCGCGCCGCCTGCGGAGGCGCGCCCCCGTTGCGCTCCGGGTGAACCCCGACGTCGACGCCCGCACCCACCCCTACATCTCCACCGGCCTGCGGGAGGCGAAGTTCGGGGTCCCGGTCGCCGAGGCGCTGCGCCTCTACGCCCTCGCGGCCCGCGACCCGGCGCTCCGGGTCACGGGCGTGGCGATGCACATCGGCTCGCAGATCGCCGCGGTCCGCCCCTTTCTCGACGCCATCGCGCGGGTGAAGGGGCTGGTTCGCGAGCTCGGGCGCGCCGGCATCCGCCTCCGGCACATCGACGTCGGTGGAGGCCTGGGCATCCCCTACGGCGCCGAGTCGCCGCCGCCCCACCCGGATGCCTACGGCGCCGCGGTGAAGAGGGCGCTCCGCGGCTTCGAGGGAGAGGTGCTGCTGGAGCCGGGGAGGGTCCTGGCGGGCAACGCCGGCGTGCTCGTCACCCGCGTCCTCTACCGCAAGCGCAACGGCCGGCGCCGCTTCGTCGTCGTCGACGCGGCGATGAACGACCTGGTGCGGCCGGCCTTCTACGGCGCCCACCACGCCATCGAGCCGGTGGGACCGCAGGCGCCGCGGACCGAGGTCGTGGACGTCGTCGGGCCCGTCTGCGAGTCGGGGGACTTCCTGGCGCGGCGCCGCCGACTCCCCGAGACCGCCGCCGGCGACCTCCTCTGCGTGCGCACCGCCGGCGCCTACGGCTTCGCCATGTCCTCGCAGTACAACGCCCGCCCCCGGGCGGCCGAGGTGCTGGTGGACCGCAGCCGGGGGATGCTGGCGCGGCGCCGCGAGGCCTACCCGGACCTCGTCGCCGGCGAGACGCCCCGCCCCCGCCCCCGCCGCTTCGGCCGCGGCGCCCGGATGCGCTAGACTCGGACGCTCCACCGCCTTGCCGGAGGACGTCATGCGGTTCCAGGGCTCCCTCGTCGCCGTCGTCACGCCCCTGAAGGACGGGAAGGTGGATGTCAAGTCGCTCCGCGAGCTCGTCGAGTGGCTGATCGTCGAGGGCACGGACGGCATCGTCCCCTGCGGCACCACCGGCGAGGGCGCGACCCTCACCGCGCAGGAGCGCTCCGAGGTGGTGAAGGCCACCGTGGAGGTGGCCCGCCGGCGCGTGCCGGTGATCGCCGGCGCGGGCTCCAACGCCACCCACGAGTGCATCGACTCGGTGAAGATGGCGAAGGAGCTGAAGGCCGACGCCGCCCTCGTGGTCTCGCCCTACTACAACAAGCCCACTCCCGAGGGGCTCTACCGGCACTACATGGCCATCTTCGAGGCCACGCGCTTCCCGGTGGTGCTCTACAACGTCCCCTCCCGCACCGCGGGCGACGTCCTGCCCGACACCGTGGCCCGCCTGGCCAAGGCCGGCGCCATCGTCGGCATCAAGGAGGCGACCGCGAACATGGACCGGCAGGTCCAGCTCGTCGAGCGGATGGGGAAGGACGCCCTCAGCTACCTCTCCGGCGACGACTTCACCGTGCTCCCCTACATGGCCTGCGGCGGCCACGGCGTCATCTCGGTGGTGGCCAACATCGCCCCGCGGGCGATGAAGGAGCTCGTCGTCGCCTGCCAGCGCGGCGACTGGGCCCGGGCCCTGGACCGCCAGGTGGCGATGGCGGAGCTGAACCGGGCGATGTTCGTGGAGACGAACCCGGGTCCGGTGAAGGCGGCGGTGGCCCTGCTGGGGAAGGCGAGCGGCGAGCTCCGCCTGCCGCTGGCGCCCGTGGCCGACGCCAGCCTCGCCAGGGTCCGGGACGCCATGGTGCGTTTCGGGATCCTCAAGCTCGCGTGATCCAGGTCGTCGTCACCGGCGCCGCCGGCCGCATGGGAGGCCAGATCCTCCGGGCGGTGAAGGCCGCGGAGGACCTCTCC
>DATBLK010000144.1:0-1772 GCA_036555405.1 Anaeromyxobacteraceae bacterium | reverse complement strand
TCGCAGCTCCGCGTCCGCGTCCATCGCACCGGTGAAGCACTGCGCGTGCGCCCGCGCGCCGCGGCGCCTCTCGCCCCGGACCGAGAGGCACGCCTGCTCGGCGTCGAGGACGACCGCCGCCCCCCTGGCTCCCAGGTGGCGCTCCAGCGCCTCGGCGACGCTGCGGGCCACGTCCTCCTGCAGGGCCAGCCGGTGCGCGAAGCAGTCCACCAGCCGGGCGATCTGGCCGAACCCCGCCACCCGCCCGTCGGGCAGGTAGGCGACGTGCGCCAGGCCGCGCGAGGGAAGCAGGTGATGGGGGCACACCGAGTGGTAGTCGATGCCGGTGACGGCGACGAGGTCGCGGCCCCGGGCCGGCAGCGCCCCGGCGAGGATCGCGGCCGGGTCGGCCCGGTACCCGTCGAGGAGGTCGTCCACCCAGGCCTCGGCCACCCGCCGCGGCGTCCCCGCCAGGTCCTCCCGCCGGCGCTCGCCGCGCGGGAGCGGGAGGGCATCGAGGAGGCGCCCCACCGCCGCCGCCACCCTGCGGCGCGAGACCGCCGGGGGGCGGGAGCGGCGGCGCCTAGCGCGCACGCCCGCCCCGGTAGACGACGCAGCTGTCCGGGATCTCCCAGAGCCGCACCTCGGCGAGGCCGGCGAGGCGGGCCTCGAGGCAGTCCCAGATCCAGCGAGCGATGTTCTCGGCCGTCGGGTTCTCGAGGAGGTCGTTCAGCGTCCGGTGGTCGGCGCGGGCGAGCACCTGCTCCTGCACCGTGGCCTTCACGGCGCCGAAGTCGGCGACCATGCCGCTCCCGGGATCGACCTCCCCTTCCAGCGCCACGACGAACCGGTAGTTGTGGCCGTGCATCCGCATGCAGGGCCCGTCGTAGCGCGGCAGCCTGTGGGCCGCGGCGAAGTGGAACTCCACCTCGAGCCGGGCCCGTCGCGCGTCGAGGTAGTCGATGGCGGGCATGCGACCGTTATAGCCCGCCGCCGTCCGGGTGGCAGTCGGGCGACGGGGAACGCCGGCGCCCGGCCCGCGCCGCGCCCGCACGCGCCCACCCCCCGTCGGGAGGATGCGGCAAGGCGCCGCGTGGAGGAGTTGGATACCGCGGAGGTGCGCTGTCCCGGTTCTCCGCACCCGGCGCGGGTGCCCCGGGGCGCCCGCCCGGCGCAAGCCCCCGGAGTCCGGCGCGCGCCCCCGCCCGCCGCCCCCTGGCACGAGGAGTGCTCGCCGAGGGGGGCCCGGGCCGGATCTGGGCCCGGACTCCAACCGCGAACGCCAGGAGAGAAAACACCATGAAGAAGATCCTCGCCGCCCTCGTCGCCTTCACCTTCGTCTCCGCTCCGGCCCTCGCCGCCGAGGAGAAGAAGGAGGTCAAGAAGGAGGAGAAGAAGGCGGAGAAGAAGGCCGAGAAGAAGGAGGAGAAGAAGGCGGAGAAGAAGTAACTCCCGCCGTCTCCTGCTAATCTCGACGGGGCCGGCTGCGGACAGCCGGCCCCGTCGCTTTCGGGGGCGGTTCGCGTGTCGCTCAGGCTCCAGATCACGGCGGTCTTCGGCGCCATCCTCCTCCTCACCCTGGGAGTGGCCGCCTACCTCGGCGAGTCGATCGCCGCCCGGGCCGTCGAGGAGGGCATCCGGGAGCGCACCGTCGCCGTGGCCCGCTCGGTGGTCGCGGAGCTGGACCTCTCCCGCGAGGGCCTGGAATCGGACCGGGCGCGCATCGCCTCCCGGCGCGCCGCTGCGGTGGCGCGCCACCGCGGGCTGCGCCTCGCGCTCCTCGCCGTCCGTCG
>DATBLK010000132.1:0-5150 GCA_036555405.1 Anaeromyxobacteraceae bacterium | reverse complement strand
GAGCTCCTCCTCCAGCGCCGGGTAGTCGCCGGCGAAGGCCAGGGCCCGGGCCAGGTCGGGCACGGCGTACTGGGCCGGGCCGGCGTCGCGCTCGCGGCGCGCCGCGGCCACCGCGGCGGCGGCGTCGCCGAGGCCGATGTGGGCCTGCACCAGCGCGCGCAGGAGCGCGGGCGTGGGGGCCATCGACGTCCAGGCCCGGACCCGCGCCGCGAGCTCCTCGCGCCGCCCCAGCACCGCGAGGCCGTAGGAGAGGTGGTCGAGCGCGAACTCCGAGGTCGGGTCCAGCGCCAGGACGCGGGCCATGTGCTCCGCCGACGTCGCCTGGTCGTCCTCGTGGAAGGCGACGTCGCCGGCCTGGTAGAGGGCCTGCTTCTCCCGGGGGAAGGCGGCGATCACCTCGCCGTAGAGGCGCAGCGCCTCGGCGGGCCGGCCGGCGAGCCGCGCCGCCCAGGCCTGGATCAGGGTGCGCTCCTTCGCCGGCGCGCGCTCGGAGAGCTTGAGCGCCGTGGCGGAGGCGGCGCGGTCGGCCTCGGTGGGCGTGTGCTCGTTCACGAGCGCGCGCGAGAGCTGGTGGTGCGCCAGCGCGAAGCCCGGGTCGATGGCCACCGCCTTGCGGAACGCGGCGAGGCAGGACTCCGGCTGGCCGGGGTGGCGGCTCGGCCGGTCGAGGCAGTCGAGGCCCAGGAAGTAGTGGCGGTGGGCCTCGAGGTCGCGGGTCACGGCCTCCGCGACCTTGATCGACGAGCGGCGGATCTCGGCGGGGCGCTCCTGGAGCCGCTCCCGGGTGAGCTCGGAGATCCGGTCGACGACCGCGGGGATGCCGGACTTGCCCTCCGCCTGCTCGCGGAGCGCGAAGAGGGGGAGGTCGCGGACCGGGTCGAGCGCCCGCAGCTCCAGGCTGTAGACCTCGCGGAAGCGGCGCACCGTGCCGAGGAGCAGGGCCCGGACGCCGGCGGCGCGGCCGGCCTCCCGCGCCAGCGGCTCGTCGATCCGGGCCGCGCCGTCGCGCCCGAGCTGGCGCAGGACGTCGATCATCGACGACCGCGTGACCACCGAGAGCCGCCGCGACTGCTCCAGCGAGGTGGCGAGGAGGCCGGAGAGGCCGTCGAGGTCGGGCTCGCCGGTCTCGTTGTCGAAGTCGGCCACCGATACCGGGACGCGCTCGCCGGCGGGGGGGTCGGTGTCGCCGCGGAAGACGGCGAAGCCCACGGCCGCCAGGGCCGCGAGCGCGGCGCCCAGCGCCGCGGACCGGCGCAGGGTGCGGCCCGCGAGGCCGCGCTCCACCGCCCGGAGCTCCGCCAGCACCTCGCCGGCGGCAGCGGGCCGCCGGGCGCGCTCGGGGGCGAGGCACCGCGAGACCAGCGCGGCGAGGCGACGGGGAACGCCCCGGACGGCGAGGGGCGGCGGCGGGCCGCTCGGGAGCGAGCCGGCCGCCTTCCTGCGCGCGGGGTGGGGGTGCCGGCCCGCCAGCATCTCGTACAGGAGCACGCCCAGCGAGAAGAGGTCGGCGCGGGCGTCCTCCGGCTCCCCGGCCCACTGCTCGGGCGCCATGTACGCCGGCGTGCCGCCGGCGGTGGGGCTGCCCGAGCCGAAGAGGTGCGCCAGGCCGAAGTCGAGCACCTTCACGCTGCCGTCGTCGCAGAGGAAGACGTTGCCGGGCTTCAGGTCCCGGTGCAGGACGTGGGCGGCGTGGGCGTGCACCAGCGCCCGGGTCACCCCGGTCGCGACCGCCAGCGCCTCCGCCGGCGGGAGCCTGCCCTGGCGCAGCCGATCGGCGAGCGTTCGCCCGCGGAGCCGCTCGAGGACGAGGTACGGGCCACCCGGCCAGCGGCCGTAGTCGTAGAGGACGACGATGTTGGGGTGGGAGAGGCGGGCCGCCGTCTCCGCCTCGCGCAGGAGCTGCTCCTCGCGGAGCCTCGACGCCGCCCGGGCGCCGGGCCTGATGGCCTTGAAGGCGACGAGCCGACCGAGGTCGCGGTCGCGGGCCTCGTGGACCACTCCGAAACCTCCGCGCCCGATCTCGCGGAGGATCTCGAAGCGGCCGACGACGTCTCCGGGGCGGAGCCCCCGCTCGAAGGCCTCCGCCAGCTCCTCCTCCGGCGCGGCCGCGATCTCGAGGAGCAGCGCGGAGAACTCGGCGCCCGCCGCGGCGGTCGTCTCGCCGGCCGGCTGACCAGGGCTCTCGGCCCGATCCTCCCCCAAAGGGCGACTCCTCGAGATGGTGCGACATGATAACCCGGCGCGCTCGTCCCCCCGAGCGCTGCCACCTCCCTCGAGGAGGGCGGCGGGACGCATCCGTGACCTCGCCGGGACGTCAGCCGCCCCGGTGGGCCGCGCCCCCGCCGGCGGGGCCCGGATCGGGCGCCCCCGGCGACGGCCGGCCCCGTTAGAAGGAGCCCGCGAAGGCCCGCCGCGCGGGCGGGCGCTCGGAGGCGACCATGGGCAAAGGCATCTCCTTCCCGCGGGCCGGCGGCGGGGCGGCGGCGCAGGGCTACCTCGCGGAGGCGAAGGACGCGGGGGCGCCGGGCGTCGTCGTGATCCAGGAGTGGTGGGGCCTGCAGGGGCAGATCAAGGCGGTCTGCGACCGGCTCGCGGAGGCCGGCTTCCACGCCCTGGCGCCGGACCTCTACGGGGGGAAGGTCGTCCCCTACCACGATCCGGCGGCGGCGAACGCCGCGATGGGCTCCCTCGACTTCCGGAAGGTCACCGACGAGGTGGTGCGCGGCGCCGTGAAGGTCCTCGAGGCCCGGGGCGGGAAGGTCGGGCTCACCGGGTTCTGCATGGGCGGCGCCGTCGCGGTCATCGGCGCGGTGCACATCCCCGAGCTCGACGCCGCGGTCTGCTTCTACGGCCTGCCGCCGGCCTCGGTCGCGGCGCCGCAGGACATCCGCGTGCCCTTTCAGGGCCACTTCGCGGCCCAGGACGACTGGTGCACGCCGGCGGTGGTCGACGCCTTCGAGAGGCAGCTGCGCGCCGCCGGGAAGACCGCCGAGATCCACCGCTACCCGGGGAAGCACGCCTTCATGAACCCGGAGCGGAAGGAGGTCCACGACCCCCAGGCGGCGAAGGAGGCCTGGGACCGCTGCCTGGCGTTCTTTCGCAAGCACCTCGGGTGAGGGGTCACCGGAGGCACCACGGCCGATCGCGGTAGCGGAGCTCGCGGGGCACGTGGATCATGCAGGAGCGGTCGGGGCCATCCCCGCGACAGACCCGCTGGCAGGTGGCGTAGACGCGACGGTGCGGGACGGTCCGGGCGGTGCCGCTGCGGGTGTCGGCCACGCGGTCGTAGCCGCGGCCGCCGAGGCCGGGCTCGTCGGCCGAGTGGAGGCTCGTCAGGACCTCGGCCGGCGCGCCCCGGGCCCACATCCCGTCGCCGCGCTCCATCGCCTCGCGCTGCAGGGCCAGCAGCGCGGGGTCCGCCGGCCCGTCGACGGCGAAGACCATGGCGTGGCCGGCGCGCACCAGCGCCGCGGCGGCCGCGGGGCAGGAGGCGAGGACGCGGCCGTAGCGGTCGTCGGCGCCGGCTGCGCAGTCGGGCACGACCCGGGCGGCGAGCGCCGCCGAGGAGGCGGCGACGGCGTACAGGTCGTCCCGGTCCCAGCCGCCGAAGCGGTGGACCGGCCCGTAGCTCTCGAGGGCGTTCACGCCCGCGAGGCGCGCGGTGCGCCCCTTCCGCGGGCCGCTGCGGATGACGAAGGTGTCGCCGTCGGTCCAGGTCACGCGCGTCCGGACCCCGTCGAGGACCAGCTCCCCGCGCGCCCGGCCGCGCCCGGGCCGGGCCCGCGGGCTCGCGGCCTCGGCCGGCGCGCAGGCGGCGAGGAGGGCGAGGACCAGCGCGCGGCGCGCCAGGCGGACCACGGTGCGAGTCTGCCAGAAGCGGCCGGCGCTTGCCCGGTCCGCGGAGCCGGAGTAGGAGAGCGCCCGGGCTCTTCGGTCCCCGGGGCGCCGGAGGCACACCCATGCCGCTCGTCGACATCGCCGCCATCCCGCAGGTGCCGCTCGCCTTCATGAACGACGACCACCGCGAGGAAGCGCGCCTCCTCAACGAGCTCGCCGACGCGCTCGAGGCCCACCGCGGCGGAGAGGCGCCGCGGGCGGTGGTCCTGGAGCGCTGGGACACGCTCCATCGCCACACCGTGGAGCACTTCGGCCGCGAGGAGGCGGCGATGCAGCGCGTGGGCTTCCCGCCGTACCCGGTCCACAAGGCGGAGCACGAGCGGGTGCTCGAGGAGATGCGGGCCGAGGCGCGGCGGTTCGCCGAGGACGGCGACGCCGAGCGCCTCTGGCGCTACGTCTCGGAGGCGGTCCCCGCCTGGTTCGTCGAGCACATCCAGTCGATGGACCACGTGACCGGCGGCTACATCTCCATGCGCGGCGGATAGCCGCGGGCGCGCGCCTGCGGCGCGACGCCACACTGCCGGAGGCGCCCCGCGTCGCTAGCCTGAGACAGCACGGCCGGCGCTGGACGCCCGCGTCGGTCTCGCCCGGGGGGGCGGCGTGCCGCGCAAGCGCTTCACCGAGGAGCAGATCGAGGCTGCGCTCCGCGAGCTCGATGCGGGCGCGAAGGTGCCCGCGATCTGCTACCGCTACGGCGTCTCCGAGCGGACGCTCTACCTGTGGCGCGCGCGGCGGCGGGCCGCCCCGCGCCCGCCGGAACCGGGCGAAGATCCGCCCGACCGCTGATCGGATGCGCTTCCCCCCCCGCCCCGGCACGCCCGGGGCGGCCGGGATCAACTCTGCTGGGAAGGCGGCTGGGCGCCGCCGTACGGCACCACGCGCCGGAAGATGGCCTGCAGCTCGGCGTCGGCGAGCGTCTCCTTGTCCAGGAGCTGCCTCGCTCCCTCCTCGAGGAGGGAGCGGTTCGCGTCGAGGATGCGGCGCGCCCGGGCGTGGGCGGCCTCCACGAGCCCGCGGATCGCCACGTCGATCTCGCGCGCCGTGTGCTCGCTGTAGAGCCGGCGCGGCACCTGCGGGACGCCGGGGAGGAAGCCCTCCGGCTCGGTCTCGTAGGCGAGCGGGCCCAGCTCGGGGAACATGCCGTAGCGCGTGACCATGGTGCGCGCGACGTCGGTGACCTTGGAGATGTCGTCGGCGGCGCCCGTCGAGAGGTGGCCGTAGACGATCTCCTCCGCCGTCCGGCCGCCGAGCAG
>DATBLK010000126.1:0-10583 GCA_036555405.1 Anaeromyxobacteraceae bacterium | reverse complement strand
GGGAGGCTCCGGCCGGATTCGTCGACGAGGTCCATCGAGTAGGGCCCGCTGCGGGCGGGCGCCTCCCGGGCGCGGGCGGGGCCGGAGGCGCAGGCGAGCAGGGCGGCGGCGAGGGCGAGGGCGGGTCGGCGCATGTGGTTCTCCTTTGCCTCATGGAACGCTCGGCCCGCGGAAAGGATCTTCCGGCCCGGGGTTGCCGCGCCGCGAGCGGTCGGCTCTACTGGCCGTCCCACCTCCGGAGGACGACATGAGAACGCGCCTCGCCGTGCCGCTCGTGGCACTCGCCGGATTCGCCCTTTCCGCCTGCCCGCCGGCGCCGGTGGGCGTGGAGTCGCTGAAGAAGTTCGCGCCGGCGAGCGCCACGCCGCTCACCGCGACCGGGGTCGCCGCCGACCAGGGGGGCTGGCGCATCGACCCGGCGGGCGCGGGCCCGGTCCGGCTCTTCGAGCTGGCCGGCTCGACCTGCGAAGCGTGCCGCCTCGTCTACCGGGCCAGGGTCAAGACGCTGAACCTGCCTGCCCCGGCTTATCTGGAGATGTGGGTCCGCGCGCCCGACAAGGGGGAGTTCTTCTCCCGGGGGCTCGACCAGAAGGTGACCGGGAGCATCGACTGGACCAGCGTCGAGATCCCGTTCTTCTTCCAGAAGGGCGAGAGGGCCGACCTCGTCAAGCTCAACGTCTCCTTCCAGGGGGCGGGCGGCTCGCTCTGGATCAAGGACGTCGAGCTGCTGAAGGGGCCGCTGCCCTGACGCCGCCGTGGCAACGCCGAGGGCGTCGTTCGTGCCATAGTTGAATCTCGACGATACAGTTGCTATACATTCCGGGATGCCGGACGCACACGCCACGCCGCCCGAGGCCCGCTGGCTTCTGCTCATCCACCAGATCCCGCCCCGCCCCGCCTACCTGCGCGTGAAGGTCGGCCGGCAGCTCCAGCGGATCGGCGCCGTCGCCATCAAGAACTCGGTCTACGCGCTCCCCCGGGGCGACGAGGCGCAGGAGGACCTCCAGTGGGTCCGCGGCGAGGTGGTGAAGGGCGGCGGCGACGCCTCCGTCCTGGAGGCCCGCTTCGTGGACGGCCTCTCGGACGACGAGGTGCGGGGGCTCTTCCAGACGGCACGCGAGGGCGACTACCGCGAGCTCGCGGGCGAGGCGCGCGCGGTGGCGGCGGGCCTGCCGAGGCGCGGCCCCCCTCCCGACGGCCGCCGGGCCGAGGCGGCCGGGCAGGTGGCGCGGCTGCGCCAGCGGCTCGGCGAGATCGCGTCCATCGACTTCTTCGGAGCACCCGGGCGCGAGGTGGTGGAGGGGCTCGTGGCCGGACTGGAGGCGCGCATGAAGCCGGAGACCGAGGCGTCGAGGCAGGCGAAGGGGACGATGAGCGCGGCCGAGGTCCAGGGTCGGACCTGGGTGACGCGCAGCGGGATCAAGGTGGACCGGATGGCGAGCGCCTGGCTCATCCGGAAGTTCATCGACCCCGGGGCCCGGTTCTTGTTCGTGCCGGCCAAGGGCCACCGGCCGCAGGAAGGCGAGCTGCGCTTCGACATGTTCGAGGCGGAGTTCACCCACGAGGGCGACCTCTGCACCTTCGAGGTCCTGGTCCGGCGCTTCGGCCTCGACGACCCCGGGCTTCGCCACGTCGCCGAGGTCGTCCACGACATCGACCTGAAGGACGCGAAGTACCGCCGCGACGAGGCGCCCGGCGTGGGCCAGCTCGTCGCCGGGATCGTCGCGGCGCACGCCGACGACGAGGAGCGCCTCGCCCGGGGGTGCGCGCTCTTCGACGACCTCCACGCCTCCTGGACCGGCGCCAGGCGCGCCTGATCCCGTGAGGGAGCCGGAGCCAGCGCCCGGAGCCGGGGATCCCGGGAATGCCGGCGCCGGCCGCGCGCCGCCGGATCCCGGTCGACCCGCGGAGCCGGCCGAGGCCGTCGTCCCCTGCTCGCTCGGCGAGCTCCTGCGCTACTTCGTGCGCCTCGGCACCTTCGGCTTCGGCGGCCCCATCGCGCTCGCCGGCCACATGCAGAGGGAGCTCGTCGAGGAGAGGCGCTGGATCTCCAGGCAGGACTACCTCGAGGGCCTGGCGCTGGCGCAGCTCATGCCCGGGCCGCTGGCGGCGCAGCTCGCCATGTACCTGGGATGGGTGCGGGCCCGCGTGCTCGGGGCCACGCTGGTGTCCGCGGCCTTCATCCTCCCGTCCTTCGCCATGACGGTGGCCCTCGCCTGGACCTACGTCCGCTACGGCGGCCTCTCCTGGATCCAGGGCGCCTTCTACGGCATCGGCGCGGCGGTCATCGCCGTCATCGTCCGCGGCGCCTGGAAGCTGACGAAGCTGTCGCTCAGGGGGGACCGCCTCCTCTGGGCCATCTTCGGCGCCATGGGCCTGGTCACCGCCGCCACCGAGTCGGAGATCGCCTGGCTCTTCCTGGGCGCCGGCGTCCTGACCGCCCTCGTCCGGGCGCCGCCGCGCCCCGGGACCGGCCCGGCCTCCGCCGCGGCCCTGGTCCCGGCATGGCTCTTCACCGGCCTCGCCGGGCCGGCGCCCGACGTGCTCTGGCGGATCCTGGCCTTCTTCTCGGCCGCCGGCGCCTTCGTCTTCGGCAGCGGCCTCGCCATCGTGCCGTTCCTCCACGGAGGCGTCGTGAACGAGTACCGCTGGCTCACCGAGCGGCAGTTCCTCGACGCCGTGGCGGTGGCGATGGTCACGCCGGGCCCGGTGGTGATCACCGTGGCCTTCATCGGCTACCTGGTGGCCGGCCCGGCCGGCGCCTTCCTGGCCGGGCTCGGCGTCTTCCTCCCGACCTACCTCTTCGTCGTCATCCCCGCCCCCTACTACCGGCGGATCGCGCGGAACCGGCAGATCGCCGCCTTCGTGGCCGGGGTCACCGCGGCGGCCGCCGGGGCCATCGCCGGCGCGGCCTTCGTGCTCGGCCGCCGCGCGGTGTTCGACCTCGCGACCGCCGCCATCGCCCTCGCGACCCTCGCCCTCCTCACCTGGGCGAAGAAGGTCCCGGAGCCGCTCGTCATCCTGGCGGCCGGGGTGGCGGGGGTGCTCCTCCGGGGCCGAGGTGCGGCATGAGCGGGGGAAGTCGGACCCGGCGTGCCGTCGCAAGCCCGCGCCGCATGGGCAGATTCGCCGAGGCAGGGCACATCCGCCGGCACCCGGCGCGAGTCCCCTGGCGCACCCATGGTCCGGGTGCGCGCCGGGAGGTGCGGGTCCCGCCACACACCGCCCGTTCACCCGACGTGGATTCACGGGATGTACGATTCCGCTCCCTTCTGCGATGAGTGCCGCATGGCCTCGACCCACACCGCGCTGACCTGTCTCTTCCGATCCTCCGAGTGGCTCGCCGCCTGGCGGCCGGAGACCGGACGCCTCTTCCTCCCCGCCCACCCCAGGCTCAGGCTGCGCGAGACCGTGGCCGTCAAGGTCGAGTTCGCCGATCGACCCGTGGGCGCGACCGTCGTCGGGACCGTGGTCAGCATCCTGCGCCACGTGGAGCCGCTCCGGATCGAGATCGCCCCGGACGAGGAGAGCCTCCGCGCGGTGGGGCTGCTCACCGCCGCCGCCCGGGGCCAGCCGGTGAGGTTCCGCTCGCGGCCCCCCCGCCACCGCATCCGCCTCCCGGTGGTGGTGAGCTACGCGGGAGCGGGCATCCTCGTGAACACGATCTCCGCCTCGGAGGCGGGCTGCTCGCTGCGCTGGCCGGGCCGTCTCCCCGCGGTGGGGCAGAGGCTCTTCCTCCGCTTCGGCGTCGGCATCCGGTCCGTCGACGTCGTGGGCGTGGTGCGCTGGAAGAGGCCCTCTCCCTCGAGCCCGGCGGTGGGCCTCCAGCTCGAGGCCGATGGCTCGACCGCTCGCGGCTGGACGGCCCTGCTGGCGGAGGCGGTCCGGACCGGCACGCCGGAGGCGTGACCCGACGTCACCCGCCGAAGGACTCGTGGTACCCGGGGTCCTCCACGCGGAGGGCCGCCTCGGTGGGCGCGAGCGGCTGTGACAGGTCGAGCATCACCGCCAGCTCGTCGGTGGTCCTCGTCCCGATGGACCCCTCGTAGGCGCCGGGGTGCGGGCCGTGGAGGATGCCCGCCGGGTGGTGGGAGATGCTCCCGGGCCCGACGCCGCGTCGCGAGGTGAACTGGCCGCGGACGTAGAAGATGATCTCGTCCACGTCCACCGAGGCGTGGGGGTAGGGGCAGGGGATGGCCTCGGGGTGGAAGTCGAGCACCCGCGGGACGAACGAGCAGACGAGCGCGCCGCGCCCCGCGAAGGTCCCGTGCCAGGTGGGCGGGAGGTGCACCAGCCCGGCCCGCGGCTGGAAGCTCAGGATGGGGAAGGCGAAGGGCCAGACCGAGCCGTCCCAGCCCACGACGTCGAGCGGCGAGTGCTCGGTGTCGTAGGCGTGGAAGGCGCCGCCGCGCTTCACCACCTGCCGCCGGATGCGCTCGTCCAGCGGGCCCTGGAACGAGGGCCGGCGGAAGTCGCGGTGGCAGTAGGGCGCGTCCATCCGCAGCTGCCCGCTCTCGTTCCGCCACTGCCTGGGGAGCCACATCCCGCCGAGGAGCTCCAGCGAGAGCCAGCGCTGGGGCGCGGCGTCGGGGAGGAAGCGGTGGAGGAGCCCCTTCGGCACGCAGAGGTAGTCGTCCTTCCCGAAGCGCAGGTCGCCGAGCACGGTGCGGAGGAGGCCGCCGCCCTCCTGGACGAAGTAGAGGTCGTCGCCGTCGCCGTTCGAGAAGTAGACGGGGTCGGCGGCGGCCGGGGCCAGGGCCGAGACCACGACGTCGGCGTTCGCGAGGAGGGGAACGCGGGCGTCGACCGGCGGGCCGCCGGGGAGGGCCAGGTCCTGCGTCCGGTAGTGGCGCCGCAGGAGCGGCCGCCCCGGGGTCGCGGCCGGGGCCTTCCAGCCGTGCTCCACCGGCGCGGGGCGCGAGGGGTGGGGCCGGTTCCGGTGGTAGAGGATGGTGTAGGGCCCCTCGAACCCCTGGCGCGTCAGGCACTCCTCGTGGAGGAGCCGCCCCTCCTCGCGGAAGGCGAGGTGGTGCTTGGGCGGGAGCTCCCCGGCCGCCATCCGGTCGAGCATCGCTACACCCGGCCCGCGCGCTGCTGGTCTCGCTCGATGCTCTCGAAGAGCGCCCGGAAGTTGCCGGCGCCGAAGCCCTGGTCGCCCTTGCGCTGGATGATCTCGTAGAAGAAGGGCCCGGCCTCGCGCTCCCGGTAGAGCCCGGCCGAGTCCTTGAGGAAGATCTGCAGCATGTAGGCGCCGGGCGCGCCGCCGTCGACGAGGACCTGGAGCTCGCGCAGCGTCGCCAGGTCCTCGTCGATGCGTCCCACCCCGATCCGCTGGAGCCGCTCCGGCAGCGCCTCGTAGTAGGTGGCGGGGGTGGCCATGAACTCGACGCCGCGGGCCCTCAGGCCCCGGACCGCCGCCAGGATGTCGCCGACGGTGAGCGCGGCGTGCTGCACGCCGTCGCCGCGGAGGTCCTCGTTGAAGACGTTGATCTGCGAGGTCTTGAAGGCCGGGCGCCAGGGCTCGTTGTTCGCGAACTTCACGCCGCTCCGCGGGTCGCGCATCACCACCGAGCGGAGCCCGGAGCCGTGCGCCAGCATCGCCTGCCGGCGCGCCTCTCCCGCGGCGTCGGCGGTGTGGAACTGGACCTCCCAGAACTCCTCGAAGCCGAGGACGTGCTCCATCCACAGGAGCGCGGGCTTCATCGTCTGGAAGTTCGAGGTCACGTGGTCGAAGACCCCGAAGCCGAAGGCGTTCCGGCCGCCCCGCGGCGAGGGGTGCCTGGGGATCCCGGGGTACAGGCCGCGGTAGCGGCGCCGCTCCACGAAGCGGAAGGTGGTGTCGCCGAATGGGGTGGTCACGTTGAAGGTCCGCAGCTCTCCCAGGTCGTCCTCGAGCCGCTGCACGTCGGTCACCGGCGTCCCCCCGCGCTCCTCCAGGAGCCGGAAGGTCCGCTCCGCGTCCTCCACCTCGAAGACCAGGCTCCCCACGCCGTCGGGGTGCTTGCGGAGCCAGCGCCAGGCGCGGCCGCCGTCGCCCCGGGGCGCGGAGCAGATCACGCGGCAGGCGCCGGCCTCGAAGGCCGCCGACCGCTGCCGGCCGCCCCGCTCCAGCTCCGGCGCCGAGGCCCCCACCTCGGCGAAGTCCAGCCGCTCGACGTAGAAGCGGCGGCTCCGCTCCAGGTCGCGTACGTAGTAGTGCAGCGCCACGAGGCGGACGATGCCCAGGGGCTCGAGTGCCATGGGACCTCCTACCGCGCCGGGGGCGCGTCGGGCTGGTTCTCGGGTGCGGCGCGGCGGAAGGCCTCGAGCCCGGCGCAGGCCGCCTCGATGCGCTGCAGGGTCGGGAAGGCGGCGACGTCGAGGCCGTGGCGGCGCGCCCCGGCCATCTGGGGGACGAGGAAGAGGTCGGCCAGCGACACCGCGTCGCCGTGGCAGTAGTGTCCGGCGCCGTCGGCGACCGCCGCCTCGAGCGCCTGCATCCCCACCTGGAGGAAGTGGCGCACGTACTCCTTCTCGAGACCCTCGCGCCTGGCGGCCAGCCACCTCTGCGGCGCGGAGTTCTGGAAGGGCTGGATGCCGGCGTTCACGTGCTCGGCGAGGGTCCGCACCCGGGCGCGGCCCCAGGCGTCGCCCGGGAGCAGCGGCGGCGTCCGGAAGCGCTCGTCGAGCCACTCCAGGATCGCCATCGACTGGGCGAGGTGCCGGACCCGCCCCTCCTCCTCCACCTCGAGCACCGGCACCTGCGACATGGGGTTCCGGCCCTGGTGCGCCGGGCGGTGCTGCTCCCCCTCGAGGAGGTTCACCGGGCGGTACTCGAACGCCAGGCCCTTGAGGTGGAGCCCGATGCGCACCCGCCAGGAGCAGGACGACCGCCAGTAGGAGTGGAGCGCCAGCTTCACGGGACGACCTCCTGCGCGATGGTGCCGAAGAGGTTCCGCCCGGCGGCGTCGCGCATCTCCATCTCGACCTCGTCGCCGGCGGCGAGGAACGGGGTCTCGGCCTTCCCCGTCGCCAGCACCTCGCGGGTGCGCAGCTCGGCGAGGCAGGAGACGCCGCGCGCCGGGTCCTCGTTGGAGAGGGTCCCGCTCCCGAGGATGGTGCCGGCGGTGAAGGCCCGCGTCCGGGCCACGTGGCCGATGAGGTCGGCGAAGGAGAAGTGCATCTCCGGGCCGGCGTCGCAGCTGCCGACGAGGCGGCCGTTGAGCCGGACCGCGAGGCGCAGGTGGACGCGGCCGTCGCGCCAGGCCCCTCCGAGCTCGTCGGGCGTGACCGCGAAGGGGCCGAAGGCGGTGGAGGGCTTCGACTGGAAGAAGCCGAAGCCCCGGGCGAGCTCCTCGGGGACGAGGTTCCGGAAGGTGAGGTCGTTGGCGAGGCACAGGAGCCGGACGCAGCCGAGCGCGGCGGCGCCGCGCGCGCCCATGGGGACGTCGCCGAGGACGCAGCAGACCTCGCCCTCGAAGTCGAGTCCCCAGGCCGGGTCGCCGAGCGGGATGGGGTCGCGCGGGCCGAGGAGCACGCCCGAGCCGCCCTGGTAGACGAGCGGGCAGGTCTCGAGCTCGGGCGGCAGCTCGGCGCCGCGCGCCCGGCGCACCAGCCGGATGTGCGTGAGGAAGGCCGAGCCGTCCACCCACTCGTAGGCGCGCGGCAGCGGGGGGCCGAGCCGCTCCGCGTCCAGGGGCTCGCCGCCGGCGCGGCCGGCGTCCAGGTCGCGCGCCGTCGCCCGCAGGCGCGGCTCGACCTCGTCCCAGCGGTCGAGCGCCTCCTGCATGGAGCGGGCGACGTCCCCGGCCGCCGCGAGCCGGTCGCCTGCGGCCGAGACCACCGCGAGCCGCCCATCGCGGCTTCCATCCCGGATGGTGGCGAGGCGCATCCTCGCGCCTTCCTAACGGAATCCGGCGCCGCGCGCGAGAGGCCCCCCGCCCGGGGCAGCCGCGGCGCCGTGACCGGGAGCCCTGCCGGGACGGTTGCGCTATCCTTTTCCGTGGAGGCCGCGGACGCGCCGCGGGTGGTGGCGGCCGCGAGGTGTCGCCATGGCCATCGCCTGGAAGAAGATCTGCTGTCCCGTCGACTTCAGCGAGCCGGCGCGCGCCGCGCTGCATGCGGCGGTGGAGCTGGCGCGCACCTTCGACGCCGAGCTCACCCTGTTCCACTCCTACCAGCTCCCCGGCTACACCCTGCCCGAGGGCTCGGTGGTCGCGAGCCCCAAGATGCTCCAGGACCTCGCCGACCAGGCCGAGGCCCACCTGGCGGAGTGGAAGAAGCTCGCCGAGGGGATGGGGGCGCCGCGGGTGGCCACGGCCAAGGGCGTGGGCGAGCCGGCGATGGAGATCGTCGAGTTCGCGCGCGGCGGCCGCTTCGACCTCATCGTCGTCGGCACCCACGGCCGCACCGGGCTGCGCCACGCCCTCCTCGGCTCCACCGCCGAGCGGGTGGTGCGCCGCGCCGGCTGCCCGGTGCTCACCGTCCACCCCGAGGGGCGGGAGCGCGCCAAGCAGGCCTGACCTGCGCGGTCAGCGGGACGCGGGCCTCTCCACCCGCCGCGCCAGGGCGATGGCCTCGCCGGCGTAGAGCGCGAGCGCCGTCCAGATGCAGGCGAAGGCCACGGCGTGCGCCGCGCCGAAGGGCTCGCGGAAGAGGAAGACCGCGATGGCGAACTGCATCGAGGGCGCGACGTACTGCACCAGGCCGACCGTGGAGAGGCGGAGGCGCTCGACCCCCTTCGCGAACCAGATGAGCGGGAACGAGGTGACGAGCCCCGAGGCGACGAGGAGGACCGTCAGGCGCGGGCTCGCTCCCAGGTGACCCGTCCCGGCGGCGTGGAGCCGCCAGAGGTAGACCAGGGCGAGCGGGGCCAGGAGGCCGGTCTCGACGAGGAGGCCGGCGACGGCGTCGAGCCGCGCGCGCTTGCGCAGGAGGCCGTAGGTCCCGAAGGAGAGGGCCAGGACGAGCGAGATCCAGGGCAGGCGGCCGGCGCGGAGCACCAGCGCCAGGACGCCGGCCGAGGCCAGCGCCACCGCCGCCACCTGCCGCCGCGTCAGCGGCTCGCGCAGGAAGAGGACGCCCAGGAGCACGTTCACGAGCGGGTTCACGAAGTAGCCGAGGCTCGCCTCGAGCACCCTCCCCTGGTCGACCGCCCAGATGTAGACGAGCCAGTTCAGGCCGATGAGCGCGGTGGTGGCGGCGACGAGGAGGAGGCTGCGGGGGCTGGCCAGCGGGCGCCGGACCTCCGCCCAGCGCCCCAGGCCCTGGACGAGCAGCCAGAGGATGGGGACCGACCAGGCGATCCGGTGCGCCAGGATCTCGAGGGGCGGGACGCCGGCCAGCGCCCGGAAGTACACTGGCACGAGCCCCCAGGTCAGGTAGGCCGCGAGCGCGTAGGAGAGACCGGCGGCGGCGCGGCGGGCGGGCGGCATCGCCCCCTTCTACCGCGCGACGGAAACGGGGGCACGGAGGAGACATGTCGAACGCGATGCCGCAGGGAGATGGCATCCGGAAGGCGATGCGCTGGCTCTCGGAGGAGCGGCTCGCCGACCCGAAGGCTCCGCGGGCCAAGCTGATCGAGGAGGCGGGCACCCGCTTCGACCTCACGCCCCTGGAGCTCCAGTTCCTCTACGACAACTGGAAGTAGGCGGCGGGAGGCGTATCGTGGGGAGATGAGCCGCGGGCGTGGAACGCTCGGAGGCAGCTTCCAGTTCGCCGGGCGGGGCGTGCTCGACGCCGCCCTGCGCCAGCGCAACATGCGCGTCCACCTGGTCGCCGCGGTGCTGGTGGCGACCTTCGGCAGCGCGGTGCCGCTGGGCGTCGCCGAGCAGCTGGCCCTGCTGCTCGCGGTGTTCCTCGTGCTCTCGGCCGAGGTGATGAACAGCGCCCTCGAGGCCGCCGTGGACCTCGCCGGCGGAGATCCCGACGAGCGGGCCCGGGTCGCCAAGGACGCCGCCGCCGGCGCGGTGCTGGTCGTGGCGGTGGGCGCGGCCGCGGTCTTCGCCGTGGTCCTGGTCCGCGACTGGGAGCTCGTCCGCTCGGCTCGGGTCGCGGTCGCCCGGGTCTTCGCCGTGGGCCTTCCGCTCGCGGCCCTCTCCGCCTTCCTCGTCGTCCCCTTCCGGCGGCCCGAGGGGCTCGACCTCCTGGCGGCGGCGGCCGGTGCCGCCCTGCTCCTCCCCATGGCGCTCTTCTCGGCGAGCCTGGTGTTCACCGGGGTCGCGGCCCTCGCCTTCGGCCTGTGCGCCGCGGCGGCGATGGCGCGCCGCGGCGAGTGAGCCGCCGGGGCTCCCCCTTCACAGGAGGCCCGTCCCGGGCGAGGATGAGCGGCCTGCGCACGAGTCCCGGAGCGCAGGCCGCCGCGCCTGCGGCCCAGGGAGGAGCCCCGCAGCCATGGCCGACCTCACCACCACCTACATGGGCCTCACGCTCCCGAGCCCGCTCCTCCTCGCATCCTCCTCGCTGTCGAACCGGATCGAGAACTTCCAGGCGGCCGAGCGGAGCGGCGCCGGCGCGGTGGTGCTGCGCTCGCTCTTCGAGGAGCAGCTCGAGGCGGTGGACAGCTACCTGCAGGAGGTCCTGGCGCAGGGGGCGGAGAGCTTCCC
>DATBLK010000055.1:0-7179 GCA_036555405.1 Anaeromyxobacteraceae bacterium | reverse complement strand
GAGGCCTCCCGAGCACCGTCGTCGAGGTCGAGGAGGGGGGACTGCGCCTCGTCCGGGCGGGCGCGGTGTCGTGGGAGGCGGTCCTCGACGCGCTGCGCTGAACCCTGTTGCGTCCCCCCTCTCGGGTGGTCTAGCGTCCATTCCCCTACATGCCCGCGCTGCTGCCGTTCCGAGGCCTCCGCTACGCCGCGTCGCGCACGCTGGCGCTCTCGCGCCTCATCGCCCCGCCCTACGACGTGATCTCGGCGGCCCAGCGGGAGGAGCTGTCGGCGCGAAGCCCGCACAACGCCGTCCACCTGATCCTCGACCGGGAGCTGCCCGGGGACGGCCCGGGCGAGAACCGCTACACCCGCCCGGCGAAGGCGCTCGCCGCCTGGAGCGCCGAGGGCGTCCTCCGCCTGGACCCCGGGCCGTCGCTCTACGCCCTGGAGCAGAGCTTCACGGCGCCGGACGGCATGCCCTGCGTCCGCCTGGGCCTCGCCGCCGCGGTGCGGCTCCACGCCTTCGGCGAGGGAATGGTGCTGCCGCACGAGAAGACGCTGGCGGCGCCGGTCCGGGACCGCCTCGAGGTCCTCCGCGCGGTGCGCGCCAACCTCTCGCCGGTGTTCGGCCTCTTCGAGGACCCGCGGCGGGACGGGCTCCAGGCCCTCCAGGCCCTGGTCCAGGGCGACCCGTCGGCCGAGGCGCGGTCGGACGACGGCGTCCAGCACCGCCTCTGGCGGGTGGACGACCCGGCGGCCGTCCAGAAGCTCCAGGCCCTCCTCCTGGCGCGCAAGGTGTTCATCGCCGACGGGCACCACCGGTACACCGCGGCGCTGGCCTTCCGCGACGAGGTCGACCGCGCCACGCCCGGCCTCCCCGACGCCGCCGGCCACCGCCACATGCTCATGGCCCTCTGCTCGCTGGCGGACCCCGGCCTGGTCATCTACCCGACCCACCGGCTGTTGCTCGGCCTCCAGGGCCTGCGCCTGCCGGACTTCCTCGAGGGCCTGGCCCGGTACTTCCGCGTCGAGACGCTCGACGAGGACCTCCGGCGCCCGGCCGGGCGCGCCTGGGCCATCGCCAAGCTCGCCGAGCACTCGGGGAAGTCGACCACCTTCCTCATGGTGAGCGCCGAGGACGGGCGCGGGCGCATCCTCACCCTGCGCGACGACGCCGACCTCTCGGGCCTTCCCCTGCCCGTGGACCAGACCGTCCGCGACCTGGACGTCACCGCCCTCCACGCCGTCGTCTTCCAGCACCTCCTCGGCGTCTCGGGCGAGGCGCTGGAGGGACAGGAGAACGTGCGCTACGAGATGGACGCCGGCGCGGCGGTGACGCGGACCCTGGCCGCCGAGGTGCAGCTCGGCTTCCTGGTGAACCCCACGCCGCTCTGGCAAGTCCAGGCGGTCGCAGAGGCCGGGGAGACCATGCCGCAGAAGAGCACCTACTTCTTCCCCAAGGTCGCCACCGGCCTGGTGTTCCGCAAGCTCGAGGAGCCGGTGGGGTAGAATCGGCCATGGCCTTTCCCCAGGAGCGCCCCCGCCGCCTGCGCCGGACCGAGGCGCTGCGGTCCCTGGTTCGCGAGACCACCCTCGCGCCCGACGACCTCGTCTGGCCGCTCTTCGTCGTCCCCGGCCAGCGGGTGCGGAACCCGGTGAAGAGCATGCCGGGCGTCTTCCAGCTCTCCGTCGACGAGCTCGTCGCCGAGGCGCAGGCCGGCTGGGACTGCGGCGTGCGCTCGGTCATCCTCTTCGGGGTTCCCGAGCACAAGGACGCGGTGGGGTCCGGGGCCTACGCCGAGGACGGCATCGTCCCGCGGGCGGTGCGCGCGCTGCGGGAGAAGGTCCCGGGGCTCGTCGTCGTCACCGACGTCTGCCTCTGCGAGTACACCGACCACGGCCACTGCGGCGTGCTCCGGCCGCCGCACGCCGGGGGCCCGCGCCAGGAGCTGGGCGTCGACAACGACGCCACCCTGCCGCTGCTGGCCCGGGAGGCGGTGGCCCACGCCCGCGCCGGCGCCGACGTGGTGGCCCCGAGCGACATGATGGACGGCCGGATCGCCGCCGTCCGCGAGGCGCTCGACGTCGCCGGCTTCCCCGACCTGCCCATCCTCTCGTACGCCGCCAAGTTCGCCGGCGCCTTCTACGGCCCGTTCCGCGACGCCGCCGAGAGCGCGCCGCGCGAGGGGCCGGGCGTCCCCCGGGACCGCAAGGGCTACCAGATGGATCCGGCCAACGCCCGCGAGGCGATGCGCGAGGTGGCCCTGGACGTCCAGGAGGGGGCGGATCTCGTGATGGTGAAGCCGGCGCTCCCCTACCTCGACATCGTGCGGATGGTGAAGGACCGCTTCGACCTGCCGGTGGCCGCCTACCACGTGTCCGGCGAGTACGCGATGGTCAAGGCGGCAGCGCAGATGGGCTGGATCGACGAGCAGCGGGTGATGCTGGAGACCCTGCTGTGCTGCCGCCGGGCCGGCGCCGACCTCGTGCTCACCTACTTCGCCCGGGACGCCGCCTCGGCGCTCACCGGCGTGCGGCGGTGAGCGCGCACCATGCGCGACGCCAGACCCGAGGGATCGCCGTACCCCAAGGCCGACCTCACGCTGCGCGGCCTGGCGCGCCTGCTCGACCTGGGGCTGGCCTTCGCGGCGGCGAACCTCGCCGGTCCGGCCGGCCCCATCCTCGCCTGCTTCTACCTCCTCGCCGCCGACGGCCTGCTCCACGGGCAGTCGCTGGGGAAGCGGCTCTTTGGGGTGCGGACCATGGTCGTGGTCCGGGGCGCGACGCGGGGCCGCCCGGCCGGATACCGGGAGTCGGCGCTCCGGAACTTCCCCTTCGCCCTCCTGACCCTCTTCTACGGCGTGACGCTGGTGGGATGGATCATGCTCTTCGTCGTCGGGCTCCCCCTGCTCGGCTTCGAGTCCTGGATGGTGTGGAGCGACCGCCACGGCGTGCGCATCGGCGACATCTTCGCCGACACCCAGGTGGTGGACGCCAAGGTCGTCTCCAAGGTCGAGGTCGTCGCCGTCTCCGACCGCCCCGCGGTGCCGCAGGCAGAGCAGGGGCCGGCCCCGGCCCACCGGGCCCTGCGCGCCGCCTGACCATGCGGGTCGCGCTCACCCACAACCTCCGGCTCTCCGACGCCGAGGAGGAGGCCGAGTTCGACAGCCGGGAGACGGTCGACGCCCTGGCGGGCGCCGTCGAGCGGCTGGGCCACCGGGTGGAGCGCATCGAGGTCTCGGGCCCGGCATCGCGCACCGTGGCCCGGCTCGAGGCCTTCGGGCCCGACCTGATCTTCAACACCGCCGAGGGGCGGCGCGGCCGCTTCCGCGAGGCCTTCTTCCCGGCGCTCTTCGACGAGCTGGCGATGCCCTACACCGGCTCGGACGCCTGGGTGCTGGCCGTCACCCTCGACAAGCAGCTCACCAAGCTCGTGCTGGCGCAGCACGGCGTGGCGACGCCGCGCTGGCAATACCTGGAGCGGGCCGGCGACCTCCAGATCAACGCCCTGCGCTACCCGGTGCTGGTGAAGCCGAACTTCGAGGGCAGCTCGAAGGGCATCACCCAGGACTCGGTGGTGGAGGACCCGCTCCGCCTCCACGCCGCGGTGGAGGATGCGCTGTCGCGCTACCCGGCAGGCGTCCTGGTGGAGGAGTACGTCGCCGGGCGCGACGTCACCGTGCCCTTCCTCGAGGCGGCCGCCCGGGAGCGCGGCGGCGTCCTCCAGCCGGTGGAGTACCTCGTCGACGAGGGCAAGGCGGGCCGGCGCCGCTACCCCATCTACGACTACCAGCTCAAGACCGAGCTCGACGACGCCGTCTCGGTGCGCGCCCCGGCGCGCCTCGCCCCCGCCGAGGCGCAGCGCATGCAGGAGCAGGCGGCCACGGTCTACCGGGCGCTGGGGGTTCGCGACCTCGGCCGCATCGACTTCCGCCTGGGCGCCGACGGCCAGGTTCACTTCCTCGAGCTCAACGCGCTGCCGTCGCTCCAGGCCGGCGCCGGGATCTACGCCGCGGCGGCCCTCGAGGGGCTCCACGCCGACGGGGTGGTGGGCGCCGTCATCGAGAGCGCCGCGGCCCGCTGGGCCATCCAGCCGGCGCCGAGCCGCCGCGGCCGCCCGCGGCGCGCCGAGCGGCTCCAGGTGGGCTTCACCTTCAACGTGAAGAGGGTGACCCCCGGGCCCGGCGGCGAGCAGGACGACGAGGCGGAGTACGACCCGCCGGAGACGCTCCAGGCCATCCGCGAGGCCATCGCCGGCCACGGGCACGAGGTGGTGGACCTCGAGGCCACGCCCGACCTCCCGCTGCTGCTCGCCTCCACGCCGGTCGACGTGGTCTTCAACATCGCCGAGGGATTCAAGGGGCGCAGCCGCGAGAGCCAGGTCCCGGCGCTGCTCGAGCTCCTGGACATCCCCTACACCGGCTCCGACCCGGCGGCGCTCTCGGTCTCCCTCGACAAGGCCCTGGCCAAGCGCATGGTCCGGACCCACGGGGTCCTCACCCCCGACTACCTGCTCCTGCACACCGGCCGGGAGCGGCTCCCCCGCGAGGTCCAGTTTCCTCTGCTGGTGAAGCCGGTCGCCGAGGGGACCTCCAAGGGCGTCACCAAGCGCAGCGTGGTCCGCGACGAGGGGGAGATGCGCGAGGTGGCGCGCGAGATCATCGCCAAGTACCGCCAGCCGGCGCTCGTCGAGTCGTACGTCGCCGGGCGGGAGTTCACGGTGGGGCTCCTGGGCGAGCGCCGGCCCCGGGTGCTGCCGGTCATGGAGGTGGTCTTCCTCGACCCGAGCGACCCCACCCCCATCTACTCCTTCGAGATGAAGCAGGAGGCCAGCGACAAGATCCGCTACCAGGTCCCCGCCCGGCTCGCCCCCCGCGAGCTCGACCGCATCGAGCGGGCGGCGCGCGAGTGCTTCGCAGCCCTGGGCTGCCGCGACGTGGCCCGCGTCGACTTCCGCATGGACCCCGAGGGGCGCCTCTGGTTCATCGAGGCCAACCCGCTCCCGGGCCTGACGCCGGGCTGGAGCGATCTGGTCCTCATCGCCGAGGCGGCGGGCATCGCCTACCGGGACCTCATCGGCGAGATCCTCTCCTTCGCCATCCGGCGATTCCAGGAGAGGGAGCGCGAGCGGGAGCGCGCCCGCCGCGCCCAGGCGGTCCAGGCCCGCGAGGCCGGGCCGAACGGCTC
The DNA here is from genome assembly GCA_036555405.1 of Anaeromyxobacteraceae bacterium. Taxonomy (GTDB): domain Bacteria; phylum Myxococcota; class Myxococcia; order Myxococcales; family Anaeromyxobacteraceae; genus DATBLK01. The sequence continues at coordinate 2,011 of DATBLK010000055.1, read as the reverse complement.
CGGCCGGGAGCCGGAGGCGGCGGGCGGATAGTTGCGGCGCCGCTTCGTTCGGGCGATCTCTCGGGCATGAGCGACGGGACCCCGGCGGGGCCGCGCCCCCGCGCACGCGAGCTGGGCCTCCCCATGGGCAGGTTCAGGCCCGGCCGCTGGAACGCCATCACCGACGTCGCCGGAGTGCGCGTGGGCCACTCCACCATCGTCCGCGGCGCCGGGCCGCTCCGGCCTGGAAAGGGGCCGGTGCGCACCGGCGTCACCTGCGTCCTCCCGCGCGCCGAGAACGTCTTCACCGAGCGCGCCGTGGGCGGCGCCTTCGTCCTCAACGGCGCCGGCGAGGTCTCCGGGCTGACGCAGCTCGTCGAGTGGGGCCTGCTCGAGACCCCCATCTTCCTCACCAACACGCTCAGCGTCGGCGCCGTGTCCGAGGCCGCCGTGAAGTGGATGATCGAGCACAACCCCGGGATCGGCGGCGTCCACGACGTCATCATCCCGCTGGTGGGCGAGTGCGACGACTCCTGGCTCAACGACGTCGCCGGCCGGCACGTGAGGGAGCAGCACGTCTACGAGGCCATCCAGACCGCCAGCGACGGGCCGGTGCCGGAGGGAAGCGTGGGCGGCGGCACCGGGATGATCACCTGCGACTTCAAGGCCGGCATCGGGACCTCGAGCCGGAAGCTCCCCGAGGCCATGGGTGGGTACACGGTGGGCGTCCTGGTGATGTCCAACTTCGGGCTCATGCGGCAGCTCCGCGTCGGAGGCCTGCCCCTGGGCGAGGTCCTGGCGGAGCGGTTCCGCGACCTGCCGCGCCGCGAGCGGAGCTACGGCTCGATCATCGCCGTCGTCGCGACCGACGCGCCGCTGGCGACCCACCAGCTCAACCGCCTGGCGAAGCGCGCCGCCCTGGGCATCGGGCGGGTGGGCTCCTCGGCGATGCACGGCTCGGGGGAGATCCTGGTCGCCTTCTCCACCGCCAACGCCGTCCCGCGCGAGACGCGGAAGATGGTCTACCGGATGAAGGTCCTGCTCGACGCCCGCCTCGACCCGCTCTACGAGGCGGTCATCGAGACCACCGAGGAGGCCATCCTGAACGCGCTCTGCGCCGCGCGCGACATGGAGGGCGTGAACGGCAACCGCTGCCCGGCCCTGCCGCTCGCCGAGGTGCGCGAGCTCGCCGCCCGCTGGCAGGCCGGAGTGGAGGCCGGGCGGCGGAGCCGGCAGGCCGAGGCGCAGCGTCCCGCGCCGGCGCCGAAGAAGGAGTAGGGCCTGGGCTCGCCCCCCGCCGGGAGAGCCCGTGCTATAGACACCCCGTCCCCGTCCCGGAACCCGCGGAGGAGCGCATGGCCCGCTCGAAGAGCAAGCACACCCGGACCATCATGAAGCGGCGCCAGCGCTGGAAGCGCCGGCTCAAGGTGAAGAAGGCCGCGCGCAAGGCGGCCCAGAAGAAGGGGCGGTGAATCCGAGGCGGCTCGCTCGTCGGCCCTCTCCCCGGTCCCGACCCTCATGATTCATCACAAGTCGAGTGGCCGGACGGACGAGCCACGCCGAGACCCGTGACCGGTTCGGCTCACGAGCCAGACTGGGCGCCAGCCGGCGCAGTCCGCACCGTGGGAAGTGGCGAGCCCTCGCGAGGTTGTTCGCAGCGCCACCCCGTCGGCGTCACGCCGTGCGCGGCCGGGCGGCGGGCGCCGCCGGCGTGACCCTCAGTGCGCGCTCGCCGGCGATAGCACTTTCACCCGTTCGGGACTCCGGCCGCCGCCGGAACCGAGCCATGTAGCCGCGGCCGAACGTCTCCTCCGCGTGCAGGGTGTTGTGGGCACGGCAGCGCAGGCGCAGGCCGTCGACCGTGGACCGTCCGCCGAGCGCGGCGGGCTCGATGTGGTCGAGCTCGAGCCGCCGGCGGTCCTCGCAGCGGCGGCCGCCCGGCGACACGTAGGTGCACCGTCCGCCGTCGCGTTCCCAGACGGCGCGCTTCACCGCGGCGGGAATGGCCTGGCGCTTTCCGGGGCGAGCGGGT
>DATBLK010000028.1:0-3422 GCA_036555405.1 Anaeromyxobacteraceae bacterium | reverse complement strand
CCTCGTCCCCTACGGCCGCCTCGCCCTGGAGCGCTGGCAGTGGTGGGTCACGAACGGAGGGGGAGGGACCGCCTCGGTCGGCGGCGGGCCGGAGGGCTCGGGCGCGACCACCGGCTGGGCGGCTGCCGGGGGGGTCGCCTTCCTCCTCGACTTTCTCGACCCGGGGATGGCGCGCGAGATGGACCGCGACGTGGGCGTGAACCACACCTACCTCTTCGCCGAGGTCGGGCGCGCCCGCGTCGACGACTTCGGGAGCAAGAAGAGCTGGCAGCTCTCCAACGACCGCAAGCTCTCCTGGTCGGGCGGGATCCTCTTCGTCTTCTGACGGCTCGGTGACCGGGCTCCTCGCCGCCCTCCTCCTGGTCGCCCCCCCGCCGCTCCAGGCCGAGGCGGAGCGGGCCATGCCGCCGCCGACCGCGGGCGCGCTCATGGACGTGCAGACCGGCCGGCTCCTGGCCCTGGTGCGCCCCGAGGAGCTCGCCGGCCACGCCCACCCACCGGGCTCGCTCATGAAGCTCGTCGCCGCCTGGGCGGCGGTGAAGGCCGACCTCTCCACCCGCAGCTTCGAGTGCACCGGGAAGGACGTGCACCGCGGCGTGACGCGCACCTGCTGGCGCCGCGACGGGCACGGCCGCATCGGCATGCGCCAGGCCCTCTCCGACAGCTGCGACGTCTACTTCTACCGGATGGCCCGTCTGCTGGGACCGGCGCGCCTCCTCGAGGCGGCGCGGGAGATGGGGCTGGGACGCCCCACGGGCTCGGACGTGCCCGGCGAGGCCGCGGGGGCGCTCCCGGATCCGCTCCCCGAGGCGGCGACGCCGGACTTCGCGGTGGGGCGGCTCGACGGGCTCACGGTCACCGGCCTGCAGGCGGTCTCGCTCGCCGGCGCCATCGCCGGCGGCGGGACGCTGCTCGCGCCCCGGCGCGAGGGGCCGCCGGTGGTCCGCGGGAAGGTGGGGACGCGAGACGACCTCGAGGACCTCGTCCGGGCGATGCGCGACGCCGTGCAGAGCGGGACCGGCGCCGCCGCCAGCGACCTCCCCATCGCCGGGAAGACGGGCGAGGCGCCGGTGGCGGGCCAGGAGGAGCCCCTCGCCTGGTTCGCGGGCTTCGCCCCCGACGACGCGCCGCAAGTGGCGGTGGTGGCCTTCGTGCCCGAGGGGCTGGGCTCCCGCGACGCCGCCGCCGCGGCGAGCGACCTGGTGCGCGTCTACTTCCAGTGGCGCGACCGCGGGGAGCCGGGGAAGGGCCGGTGACGCGATCCGCCCCTCACCCGCGAGTGAAGTCGTGGTCGGCGAGTCGCCCTCTCCCCGGCCCGGGACCGGGGAGAGGGCACGCGGGTGGCGCTCCTTCTCACAGCTTCCGGTGCTCGAGCGCGGGGAGCTCGCGGCGCACCTGGAGGAGGCGCTCGCGGCGGACCGGCGCTAGGCAGACGCCCTCTCCGTCGGGGCAGCGGGCCAGCACCACGCCCCAGGGGTCGACGACCATGGCGTTCCCGAAGGTGACCCGGTTCTGGCCGTGGCGCCCCACCTGCGCCGGCGCCGCGACGTAGCAGAGGTTCTCGATCGCGCGCGCCCGCACCAGCACCTCCCAGTGGTCCTTTCCGGTGTAGAGCGTGAAGGCGGCGGGGATGGTGACGAGGTCGGCGCCGCCGTCGACGAGCTTGCGGTAGAGCTCGGGAAAGCGAAGGTCGTAGCAGACGGTGAGGCCGATCTTCCCGAGCGCCGTCTCCGCCACCACCGGCCGGTCGCCGGGCAAGACCGTCTCCGACTCGGCGTAGCGGGCGCCGTCGGGGATGTTCACGTCGAAGAGGTGGATCTTCCGGTAGACGCCGGCGATCGAGCCGTCGTCGGCGATGAGCACGCTGGTGTTGGCCGTCTTCCCCGGCGCATCCACCTTCTCGGCGATCGAGCCCGCGAGGACGAAGATCCGGCGCCCGCGCGCCACCTCCCGGAGCCGCGACACCGTCGGCCCGGCCACCGGCTCGGCGCCGGCGATGCGCTCCTCCTCCCGGCCCATGAAGGAGAAGTTCTCGGGCAGCGCCGCCAGGCGCGCGCCCTGGTCGGCGGCCTGGCCCACGAGGCGAAGCGCGGTCTCGACGTTCCTGGAGCGGTCGGCGCCCGAGGTCATCTGCACTGCGGCGGCGATGTAGGTCTCGGGAGGCATGGCGGCATCTTAGCGCCGCCGGGCGGGGCGCACCCGCGCGGTACCTTGCCACCGGGCTGGCGAGATCGGCCTAATCTCCGTCAGCCGATGCGAGGCTTCTACACCACGCACGAGGCGGCGCGCCTGCTCGGCGTGTCGCTCCCCACCGTCGTCAACTGGGTGAGGGCGCGCCGGCTCCGGGCCCACCGCACCCCCGGCGGCCACCGGCGGATCGCCCGCGAGGAGCTCGCGGCCTTCATGCTGCGCCTGGGGATGCCGGTCCCCGCGGAGCTCGCCGACGCGGTCCGCGGACGGCGCCGGGCCCTCGTCGTCGCCGAGGCCGGTCCGGCGCGCGAGGGGATGATGCGCCAGCTCTCGGCGGCCGGTTGGGCCGCGGAGCAGGCCTCGCCGGGCTTCGCCGCCGGGGCGGCGCTGGCGCGCTTCACCCCCGACCTGGTCGTGCTCGCCGCCGCCGGGCCCGACGGCGGCGAGGCGCTCCGCGACCTTCGCGCCGACCGCGAGGCCGGCGGCGTGCCGGTCGTGGCGGTGGGCCAGGCGGACTGGTGCCAGGGCCTCCTCGAGGCGGGCTGCGCCGCGGCCCTCCCCCGGCCGCTCGGCGAGGGGGCGCTCGTCGGCGCCGCGGAGCGGGCGCTGCGGGAACCGGCGCAGCGGCGGAACGGCGCTCGCCCCGCGCATTGAAGCAGCCGGGCCCCGACCTTAGAATCTCCCGAGGTCGTCTGGCCGCGCCGTGAACCTCCTGCCACTCCTCCTCGCCGCCGCCGCGGCCGCCGCGCCCGCGGCGCCGACCCCTCGCGCCTCGGCTCGCGCAGTCGGCCACTACCTCGCAGCGCGCCGCGCCCAGGCGGCCGGCGACTGGCCCCAGGCCCTCGAGGAGCTCCGCCTGGCCATCGTCTTCGACGACCGGAGCGCCCAGCTCCGCGTGGCCCACGCCGAGGCGCTGGCGCGCCTCTCGCGGCTCGAGGACGCGGAGGCCGAGGCCGGGCGGGCCGCGGCGCTCGACCCCGAGGGAGAGCCGGCCGCCGACGCCTGGCTCCTCCTCGGCCGGATCGCCGCCCACCGCCGCGACGCGCGCACGGCGGCCGAGGCGCTCCGGACCGCCGCGGGCCTGGAGACGAGGCTGGCCGCGTCCCGGGACGAGGCGGAGGACCGGGTGCCGGACCCCGAGCCCTGGCGTCTCCTGGCGCGCGTCCTGGAGGACTCCGGCGACGAGGCCGGCGCCGCCACCGCGCTGCGGGAGCTGGGCGAGCGGCTGCCGG
>DATBLK010000123.1:0-8633 GCA_036555405.1 Anaeromyxobacteraceae bacterium | reverse complement strand
CTCGGCGGGGCCGGGGGCCGGAGGCTCGCCGCCGCCGCGCGCGCCGGGCGGCTCCGGCGCGAGGTGCCCTTTCTCGTCCGCCTCGACGGCGGAGGCGGACCGGCCTGCTACCTCTCGGGCGCGGTGGACGCGCTGCTCGAGGAGGGCGGCGAGCTGGAGGTCGTCGACTACAAGTACGCGCTGCCGCGCCCGGGGATGGCGGAGCGGCACCGGTGGCAGCTCGCCGCCTACGCCCTCGCGGCTGTGCGGGCCCGCCCGGGCCGGAGGGTCCGCGCCTCGCTCCAGTTCCTCCGGGGACGCTGCGACGCCGTCGACGTCACGCCGTCGGCCGCGGACCTGGACCGGCTCGCGGCGGAGGCCCCCCGCCTCGCCGCGGAGATGCACCGGGGGGCCGCGCTCCCGACCCCCGCGGCCCTCGGCAGGACCCGGGGGCGCTGCGAGGCCGAAGGCTGCGGGTACGCCTACCGGTGCTACCCGGAGCCGAGGCCCGGCCGAAGCCGCGGCCGCGATCCGTGAAGCGGGGGCGTGCCCGGTCGCGGCCGGACCGCGTGCCCCGGAACGCCCGCGGCCGCCGCCTCGCTGCTTGAGCACCCGAACGGGACGGAGTACATTCGGGCCCCGCCCGCGCGGGGGCGCGGGCGTCCTCTTACGCAAGCCCCGGAGGCGCCATGCGAATCACCGACCGCGTGAAGCAGATCCTGTCGTGGTACCAGTCGGACAGCCCGGGGACGCGGGCGAACCTCTACCGCATCCTCATGGCCGGGAAGCTCGGCGGCACGGGCAAGCTCGTCATGCTGCCGGTCGACCAGGGCTTCGAGCACGGGCCGGCTCGCTCCTTCGCTCCGAACCCGGACGGCTACGACCCCGACTACCACTTCCAGCTCGCCATCGACGCCGGGTGCAACGCCTACGCGGCCCCGCTCGGCTTCATCGAGGCCGGGGCGGCGAAGTTCGCGGGGCAGATCCCGCTCATCCTGAAGCTCAACAACTCCGACTCGCTCTCCAAGCTCGGGGGCGCTCCCTGCTCCGCGGTGACCGCCTCGGTGAAGGACGCGGTGCGCCTCGGCTGCGCCGCCATCGGCTACACCATCTACCCGGGGTCCGACGCGCGGAACGCTCAGCTCGAGGCCCTCCGGGAGCTCGCCCAGGAGGCGAAGGCGAACGGCCTGGCGGTGGTGGTGTGGAGCTACCCGCGCGGCGCCGGCGTGTCCAAGGAAGGAGAGACGGCGGTGGACATCTCCGCCTACGCGGCGCAGATCGCGGCACAGATGGGCGCGCACATCATCAAGGTGAAGCCCCCGAAGGACCTGCTGGAGCACCCGGAGGCGAAGAAGGTCTACGAGAAGCACGCCATCCCCACGAAGACGCTTCCGGAGCGGGTGCGCCACGTGGTGCAGAGCGCCTTCAACGGCAAGCGCATCGTCATCTTCTCCGGCGGCGAGGCGAAGGGCACCGACGAGGTGCTCGCCGAGATCCGCGGCATCAAGGAGGGCGGCGGCTTCGGCTCCATCATGGGCCGCAATGCCTTCCAGCGGCCGCGGGCCGAGGCGCTGCGGCTGCTCGACGAGGTGATGAAGATCTACGCCTCGTAGAGCGAGCGCCACCTGCTCGCGCCGCGCGCATTTGCGCGGCGCGCGGGCGCTTTTTCCTTGCCCTCGCCGCCGCGCGGGGGCTATACGGTTTTGCCTTTGCGAATCGCGGTCCTCGCGCGCCGCTGCGGCCGAGACCGCCGGCGGAACCCGGAAAGACCATGCGCCTCTACCCGAAGGTCATCCCCACCATCGCACGCGAGGTCGTCCAGACCTTGATGCAGGATGGCGACGTCGAGGTGGAGACGCTCCGGATCGCCGACGCCGAGATGGACATGGCGGCCATCATGAAGGAGTACCTGGCCGCCGAGGAGCGCGTGAACGCCGCCACCCGCGAGGCCCTGGAGCGGCGCGGCTACGACGCCACCCGGTTCAACCAGGTGAAGCGCGAGATGGCCGACGTCCGCGGCTTCAAGATGGGGGACGAGGGGATCGAGTACGTCATCGGCCAGATGATCGAGTTCCTCCTCATCTCCCGGAACGTGGAGGAGGTCTACGCCGAGGACACGACCTTGCGGAAGAAGGTCTTCGGCATCTTCAAGAAGCACCTGGACGTCGACGAGGAGATCGACCGCGAGGCCCGCGCCCGCCTGAAGCACCTGCAGGAGGGCACGAGCTCCTGGGACATCGAGTACCAGAAGACCATCGAGCTGCTGCGGCGCTCGCGCGGCCTGATCTAGGCCCGCCCCTGCCGCGCGGAGTCGAAGGGCCCCCGCCAGGCGTCCGTTTTCTTGACCCTCGATATCGCTCGCTTACGCTCGGGCCCGGGAGTGGCCCGAAGGGCGGGAGGCGCGGTGTCGAGCGCGCGGTCGTATTACCGGGGCGTGAAGGGCAGCCGTGCGCTGTCGACGGCGTCCCTCGGCGCGCCCTCGCCGGTGGCGCGGGCCGAGGCGCTCGAGCCCGGCGAGCTGCTGCGCGTGCCGGTGGGCGGCGACCTCCTCGGCGCCGTGCGGGTGCGCGCCCGCTTCGTCCCCATCCCCCTGGACGCCTTCGACCGGGCCTCGGCCCGCCTGGCCGCCGGGGAGCAGGCCGCCTACCTGCACCTGCTGCGGCTCTCCTACGGCGAGGGCCGGAACTTCGCGCGCGCCGGCAAGCGCGACCTGATGGCGCGCCTGGGGCTCTCGGAGCGCCGCCTGCTCCGCGTCCTGGCGGCGCTGGTCGAGAAGGGCTTCGCGCGGCCGGTGCACCGCGACAACCGCGGGACCCTCTGGCGGGTCCTCTTGCCGTGCGAGGCCGCCGGAGAGACGCCGGGCGACGACGTTCTCCTCGGGCGGGCCGCGGCGACCGGCGCCCCGCGGCGCGACGCACCGGCGCCGCGGCCGGGCCGGCCGCGCGGGCCGGTGTCCGTCCGGGGGCTGGCCGCGGCGCTGGCGCGGGCCCGCGGGCTCGAGCCCGCCGGGGCGGCGCTGGAGGTCGCCGGGGCCGAGGTCGCGGGCCTGCTCGAGGACGGCTGCTCGCCGGCCCGCGTCGAGGCGGCGATCCGCGCCGTGGCCCGCCGCAGCGGCTGCGCCCTCGCGGCCGGGGAGGATGCGCCGTGAGGGCGAGGCAGGCCGTCGCCTGGGCCGAAGCGCCGGTGGAGGTCTCGCGGGCCACCGCCGCAGACCTGGCGGCGCTGGGGCGCCGCCTCGCCGGCGGCACGGCGCAGGAGGCGGTGGCGCTCGACTTCCTCGAGGACGACCTCCGCGAGGCCGAGTCGGCGCTGGGATCGGTGACCGACTTCCTCGACTCGGTGGAGCAGGCGCTCCGCGACCCCGGCGCCGGCCGCCGGGACCTGCTGGCGCTCGCGGGCGGGCCCGGCCCGGCGCGCCAGGTCGAGGTCCTGGGCGAGGTGCTGGAGAACCTGCGCCGCCGCCTCGGGCAGCTGGCGGCGCGCCTGCCGGACCGGAAGCCCCCCGCCTGAGCGGAGCGCGATTCCCGGACACCCGCGCCACCTCCAGGGCGAGGGGGGTGCTGGTGCTTCTAGCGCGCCTCCTCCGGCGTCGACCGTCCCACCAGCATCGCGCGCACCGGGCCGAGGTCGACCTCGCTCACCGCGGCGACGAGGAGCCGCCGAGGGTCGGTGGAGATCCACAGGTGCAGCGGCCGGCCCAGCGCCGGGGCGTCGGCGCGCTCCAGGTGGGCGTCGATCCGGAGGGTCTCGAAGGTGCCGGCCGGCGTCTCCACCGGCTCCACCTTCGCCGCCACCGTCCCGCGGAACCGCCAGTAGCGGCGGTTCCCCAGGAGGTCGAAGCACAGCGAGGCGCCGGGCTCGAGCCGGGCGGCGCGCAGGAGGTAGATGGTCGCCAGCAGGTCGAGCGACTCCCCCCGGCGCTCGAACTCGGTGACGCCCTTCTCCTGGCCGCTGGTCCAGGACATCCGGACCGCGCCGGGCCGGTCCAGCCGGGTGTCGGTCGTGCGCCGCACGCCGTCCTGGTCCACCTCGTCGCGAAAGCGCTGCGGGCGGAGCGAGGACGCGTCCACGAAGGACACGGCCACGCCCCTCACGCGGCGGACCTTGGCGAAGACCGAGGTGTTGCGGACCCGGGCGCGGAAGGGGATCTGGGACCCGCCGAGGATGGGCCTCTCGACCGCGAGCGTGAGGGTGCCGGCCTTGACGACGCCCATGACGTCGACGTCGAAGGTCATGGTCTCGCCGGGCGCGAAGGGCCGCTCGGGCGCCAGCCCGGGCACGCCGCAGGCCCCGGGGGCGGCGAGGGCCAGGGCGAGAGCGGCGGCGAGCACGGAGCCGGATTCAGCGCTGGGCCAGGGTCTCGCCCGGCCGGTAGGCGGTGAGGCTGGCGACCACGCTGCCGAGGACGAACTCGGCGCTGATGCGGACCAGGACCCGGCGCTCGTCGTCGGAGAACCAGATGAAGGTGTCGCGCTTCGAGCGGAACTGCCCCTCGAAGGCCGTGCGCACCTGGACCTTCACCGTCCGGAAGGAGCCGGCCCTGGTCTCCAGGGTCTCCCGCCCGACGACGTCGGCGGTGAGCGTCAGCACCTTGGTGGACGCGAAGACCGGCAGCTCGTAGTGGTCGCGATCCCGGAGCGCCTGCCAGCGGAGCCAGAAGAAGGCGGTGACGAGGTCGTGAACGCCGGCCGGCACCTCGCGGACCTCCTCCCTCAGCTTGCCCTTGCGGAGGATGGTCACCGTGGCCCGGCCGGTGGCGCGGTCGAAGCGGGTCCGGTCCTGGTGGCGGTCGCCGACCTCGACGGCGGTGAGGTCCGAGCCGCGCGGGAGGCGCGTCTCCACGTCGAAGTAGCTGACGAGGTGCTCCCGGACGTCGACGATCTTGGCCACGCCCTCCGTCTGGCCCTGGAGGACGATGGTCCAGACGGCGCCGTCGGCGCGGCCCACGGAGAGGCGGGCCCTGCCGGTGGGGATGCGAAGCCACTCGACCGCCAGGTCCATCTGCTCCCCGGGCGAGAAGGGAAGGGCGGAGGCCCGCGCCGCGGGGGCGAGCGCCAGGAGCGCGGCCGTCGCCAGGATGCGCCTCATCGCCGTCCGTCCTCCCCGGAGCCGACCCGGAGCACCCGGGTCCGACCCCCAGAAATGCCACAGGCCCGGGCGGGTTTCCAGGGAGCGGGCGGACGCCCCACCGGAGGTCGGACGCCCCCCCCGGCTGTCGTATTCTTCGTCGGCCCGCCCCGCGGGAGGAGGGGCCCATGCCCTACGACCCACACGGCGACGAGGACGACCAGAGGCCGCAGGGCGAGGACCTGGGTCGACGCCGCCGCTTCACCGACTTCGACTGCCCCGACTGCGCCGCGAACAACCCCTACGACGACGGCTTCGGCGACGGGGACGAGGTGCGCTGCTACTACTGCGGGCAGGAGTACAGGGCGCAGGTCTCCGAGGAGGGGCGCCTGCGGCTGCGGGAGGCATAGGGCGGCGCGGCGCGGGGTCGAGGTCGGTTGCCGCGGGATCGGCGCCTCAGCGCGCCGGCCGCTCGCCGAAGATCGCCGTTCCCACCCGCACCAGCGTCGCCCCTTCCTCGACGGCGGCCTCCCAGTCCGCGCTCATCCCCATGGACAGGTCGGGGAGGCCGAGCCGGTCGCGGAGCGCGCGCAGGGCGCGGAAATGCGGCCGGGGATCGCCCTCGGCCGGGGGGATGCACATGAGGCCCCGGAGCTCGAGGCCCGGGAGCGCCGCCACCGCGGCGGCGAGCCGCGGCGCCTGGTCGGGGTCGCAGCCGGCCTTCTGCGCCTCGCGCGCGACGTTCACCTCGAGGAGCACGCGGAGCGCCCCGCCCCGGGCCGCGGCCCGCCTGGAGAGCTCCAGCGCCAGCGCCTCCCGGTCGACGGTGTGGACCCAGGCGGCGCGCGGGCCGGAGGCGGGCAGGAGCATCCGCGCCTTGTTCGTCTGCAGCGAGCCGACGAAGTGCCAGACGAGACCCTCGAGGTCCGCCAGGGCCTCGGCCTTCGCCTTCCATTCCTGGGCGTAGTTCTCGCCGAAGTGGCGCTGGCCTGCGGCGTGGGCCTCGCGGACCGCCGCGGCCGGGTGGGCCTTGGAGACCGCCACCAGCGTGACGCCCGCCGGGAGGCGGGGCCGGAGGGCCGCGAGCCGGTCGGCGACGCTCACCGCGACTCCCAGGCGAGGGGGAAGCCGATCTCGCGGAGCAGCGCCGCCGTCTCGTGGAGCGGCAGGCCCACCACGCTGGAGACGCTGCCGCGGACCTCGCGGACCAGGGCGCCGCCCTGCCCCTGCAGCGCGTAGGCGCCGGCCTTGTCGAGGGGCTCGCCGCCGGCGAGGTACCAGTCGATGAGCGCCTCGTCGAGAACGGCGAAGAGGACCTCGCTCGAGACCAGGACCTCGGCGCGCCGAGCGCCCCGGCGCAGGCAGACGGCGGTGAGCACCCGGTGGGCGCGGCCCGAGAGCGCGCGGAGCATCCCGCGGGCCTCCTCGGCTCCGGCGGGCTTGCCCAGGACCGCCCCGCCGAGCACCACGGCGGTGTCGGCGCCGAGCACGACCTCGCCCTCCACCGAATCCGCCTTGGCGGCGGCGACGCGGCGCACGTAGTCCTCGGCCGTCTCCCCCGGGCGCAGCGCCTCGTCGGCGCGCGCCGGCCGCACCTCGGGGTCGATGCCGAGGAGCCGGAGGAGCTCGCGGCGGCGTGGGCTCTGGGAGGCGAGGGTGAGCCGCATCGCGGCGCGCCCCTCAGTCGTCGAGCTGGACGGGAGGCAGGCTCACGTCGCCGCGCACGTAGGCCTCGTTCACCGTCACCGAGGCCTTGTCGCGGAGGGACCGCACCCAGGCCTGCTCCACCTGCGCCTCGCGGCCGCGGCGGAGCCGCGCCTCGACCTCGCCGCGCCGCGCCGCGAACTGCGCCGGGTCGGGCCGCGTCCGCTCCTTGACGCGCGCCACGACCGGTCCCCCGGCCGTCTCGTAGACCCGGCCCAGCAGCTGCGGGCCGGCGGCGGCCAGGGCGTCGGCGAAGAGCTCGGGGGCGGCGCCGAGCCGCGGCACGGTGGGCCGGGCTCCGGCGCCGAAGGAGCCGGTCTCGTCGGGCCGGATGACCTGGCCGCCGAGCTTGACCGGCGGCGGCCCCTTCCTCGCGGCCCTGGCGTCGGGCTCGGGAGGGAAGAGCTCGGCAAGCGACCTCCCGGCCCGGGCGCGGGCCAGGGCCTCGGCGGCCCGCCTCTCCGCGAGCGCCCGAGCCAGGTCGCCCTGGAGGAGCTCCTGCGCGATCTCGGGGGCGGCCTTCTCCAGGCCGACGAGCTCCGGCTCCTGGACGTCGAGCACCTGGATGGCGTGCCAGCCGAAGCGAGAGCGGACCGGGCCGACCAGGTCGCCCTTGCGCGCCGCGAAGGCGGCCTCCTCGAAGGGCCTGGCCATGACGCCGGCGCCGAACCAGCCGAGGTCGCCGCCCTTCTCCTTCGAGCCAGGGTCCTCGGAGAGCGCCCGCGCCAGGCCGGCGAAGTCCTCGCCCTTGCGGGCCCGCTCCAGGACCTCCTCCGCCTTCCGGCGCGCCCCGGCGTCGACCTCGGCCGCGGCCCCCTCGTCGGCCCGGAACAGGACGTGGCGCGCCTGGACGCGCTTCTTGCGGTCGAAGCGGTCCTTGCTCTCGGCGTAGAAGGCCTCGATGCGCTTCGCGCTTCGCGCCCGGAACTCCCTCACCTGGTCGGCGGTCGGCCTGACCTCGGCCCGGGCCGCGGCGAGCGGGAAGCGCACGTACTCCAGGCTCACCCGGTCGCCGTCGGACTCGAACGCCTCGCGCACCTCGGCGGGCGACACCTGGATGACCTGGCGCAGGAGCGCCATGACCTTCTGCACCGCCAGGTCGCGGCGGAGGCGCTCCTCGAAGCGGCCCCGGGTCCCGTAGGCGCTGGAGGTGGCCCGGCTGTAGAGCTCGCCGTCGAACCGCCCGTCGGTGTGGAAGACCGTCATCCGCTTGATCGCGCCCTCGAGCTCCAGGTCGGTGACCACCAGCCCGAGGCGCTCCGCCTCCTGGAGGAGCAGCTCCCGCTCCACCACCTGGTCCATGGCGGCGCGCCGCAGCCCGAGCTGCTCGGCGAGCTCGCGCGAGAAGGCCTGCCCGGCCTGTGCCTGGTAGGCGCGGAAGAGGTTCGCGTAGTGCTGCTCGAAGTCGCCCCCGGAGATCTGCTCGCCGTTCACCTTGGCGGCCCATGCCGCCGCCCCGACGCGCGCGTCGGTGCAGCCGCGCGAGCCCGGGCCGAAGGAGACGACGAAGACCACGATGATGATGCCGAAGAGGACGTAGGTGAGGACGTTCTTCGCATTGCGGCGGAGGATGTCGAGCATGGGGTTCCGGCGAAGGTGAGGCGGGTCGCGGAGGGTTGAGAACCTAGCCGAAGGGGTCTAGAATGCAAGGGTTTTCGGCTTCCAGCCGTCTACCTCCCGGACCGGGCGTGCTCCAGATCCTCAAGCGGTACCGCGACCTGCTCGCCGTCGCGGGGCTCCTCGTCGTGCCCCTGGCCGTCTACGTCGCCCACGCCCGCCACCCCGGAGAGCGCACCACCTTCGACCGCGCCATCGTGCGGCTGGCGCGGCCGGTGGAGCGCGCGGTGGGGGCGCTGCTCGCCGGAGCGATGGAGGCCTGGGAC
>DATBLK010000391.1:0-7591 GCA_036555405.1 Anaeromyxobacteraceae bacterium | reverse complement strand
GGGCTGATGCCGTGCATGCCCTCGCGCGGGGCCTCGTCCCGCAGCTCGCGGATGCTGTCCTCCGTGAAGTTGGGGATGCTCTTGCCGTTGTAGAGCTTGAGCTTCTGCACCAGCGTGAGGTTGTGCTTCTTCGGCTCCTCCAGCCGGGTCAGCACCGCCCACATCGCGGCCATCTCCAGGGTGTGCGGCGCGATGTGCTTGCCCCGGATCTTGTGGGCGTTGTAGTCGCGCTCGTAGATCTTCACCTCCTCGGTGAGCCGGGAGATGTAGGGGATGTCGATCTTGACAGTGCGGTCCCGGAGCGCCTCCATGAACTCGTTGTTCTGGAGCTTGCGGTACTCCGGTTCGTTGGTGTGCCCGACGATGACCTCGTCGATGTCCGTCTGCGGGAACTTCTTCGGCTTGATCTTGTGCTCCTGGGTGGCTCCCAGGAGGTCGTAGAGGAAGGCCACGTCGAGCTTCAGGATCTCGACGAACTCGATGATGCCGCGGTTGGCGATGTTGAACTCGCCGTCGAAGTTGAAGGCGCGCGGGTCGGAGTCCGCGCCGTACTCGGCGATCTTCCGGTAGTTGATGTCGCCGGTGAGCTCGGTGGAGTCCTGGTTCTTCTCGTCCTTGGGCTGGAAGGTGCCGACGCCGATGCGGTCCTTCTCCGAGAGGACGAGGCGCCGCACCCGCACGTGCTTCATCACCGCCGACCAGTCGCCGCGGCACTCGGTGAGGAGCTCCCGGTAGACGAAGCGGCAGGCGGGGCAGAGGTCTCCGGTGTCGGGGACGGCGTAGCCGCTCTCCGGCGGCGAGAGCTCGGCGAAGACCCGCTCGCGCCAGCCCTGGGGCACGAGGTGGAGCGGCTCCTCGTGCATGGGGCAGGGCATGAGCTCGCGGCGCTTCTGGCCGTCGGACGCGGTGCGCTCGACGTCCCAGGCGAAGGTGTAGAGGGCCCCGTCGGCCGTCTTGGAGTAGGCCTCGAGCCCCTTCTTCAGGAGGCGGGCGATGGTCGACTTCGAGGAGCCCACCGGCCCGTGGAGGAGGAGGACGCGCTTCTCGGTCCCGTAGCCCTGGGCCGCGCTCTTGAACACGTTCACCAGCTTCATCAGCGCGACGTCGAGGCCGTAGATCGCGTCCTTGCCGCCGAAGTCCGGGTCGGTGAAGAAGTTGTAGCGGACGAGCTTCTTCTTGTTGTCGATGTACTCCGTCTTCCCGTGCGACAGGATCATGTCGTAGACGCGCTGGAAGGCGGTGCGGGTGACCTTGGGGCTCCGGCGGACGATGTCGAGGTACTCCTCGAATGTCCCCTCCCAGTGCTGCTCGGAGTAGGACTTGAGGTCCTGCATCTCCGCGAAGCGGGACACCCAGCCGCCGTTCGTCGCGCGAGCCTCCGGCATTTTTCGCACCTCCTGCGTCGACGAGAATGCACGCTCCGCGCCGGAAAGGCGAGTCGCGGCCCCCGAGGGCAATAACGGGCGGCGCGCCTCGCCGCACGCCCGGGCGGGGCGTGCCGGGCCGGCCTAGCGTCGCGTCCGGCGGCGCTGCGCCCGGAAGTACTCCACCTGCCACTTCCGCACCGCCTCGGCGTGGCACCGGGCGTCGGGGCAGAAGACGTGCGATCCGTCGTTGCGCGACACGAAGTAGAGGTCGCGGCACTTCTCCGGCGCCAGCGCCGCCTCCAGCGCGGCCGCGCCGGGGCTGGCGATGGGGCCCGGCGGCAGGCCGCGGTTCAGGTAGGTGTTGTAGGGGTGGGGCGCCTGGAGGTCGGCGGCGGTGAGGTTCCGCGACCAGGAGCCGGTGCGGAGCCACTTCGCGTAGAGCACGGTCGGGTCGGTCGCCAGCGGCATCCCGCGGCGCAGCCGGTTGTGGAAGACGCAGCTGATTCGCGGGCGCTCCTCGGGCCGGCCGGTCTCCTTCTCGATCACCGAGGCCAGGATCACCGCCTCGCCCTCGCCCAGCGAGACGCCCGGCGCCCGCCGCGCCTCGGCCTTCCGCCAGGCGTCCCGGAAGCGCGACACCATTCGCCGCAGGATGTCGCGCGCCCTGGGGTCCCGCTCGAAGGCGTAGGTGTCGGGGAAGAGGTACCCCTCGAGCCCGGGGAAGGGGACGCCGAGCTCGCGGGCCAGGGCGGGGTTCCGGGCCAGGGCCAGGATCTCGGAGGCCCGCCCCAGCCCGGCCCGCTCCACCGCCTCGGCGATCTCCTCGGCGCGGAACCCCTCGGGCACGGTGACGGGGTGGAGCCGGACCTCGCCCCGGTAGACCCGTTCCAGCACGTCGTCCGGCCGGAGCGCCCCGGCGAAGGCGTACTCGCCGGCCTTCATGGGCCGGGGGTCGCGCTTCAGGAAGCGGAGGTAGCGGCGGGCGAGCCGCTCGTCGGAGAGCGCCCCGGCGCTCGCCAGGAGGCGGACCACCTCGCGCCCGCTCGCGCCCGGCGGCACCTCGACGACCTTCTCCACCTCCGAGCCCCAGGCCGTCTCGCGGAAGCGAAGGACGTCGAGCGCCAGCTTGGCGAAGACGATGAGCGCGGCCACGAGCGCGAGGAAGAGGACGCCGACGAGCGGCCGCAGGCTCCTCACGCGGCCCTCCCGTCGAGCCAGCCCTGCAAGATCACCGCCGCGGCCTCGGCGTCGACGGCGGCGCGGCGCGCGCGCCCGTGGAGCCCGCGCTCGCGCAGGCGCCCCTCGGCCTCGAAGGTGGAGAGCCGCTCGTCGAAGAGCTCCACCGGGACGCCGAGCGCTTCCCCCACCCGGGCGGCGAAGCCTCGCGCCATGCGGGCCGACGGGCCCTCGGTCCCGTCCATGTTCAGCGGCAGCCCCACCACCGCGCGCGAGACCTCGTAGTCGGCCGCGAGCCGCCGGAGCGCCGCCAGGTCGACGGCGTCGCCGCCGCGCCGCAGCGTGCGGAGGGCCCGGGCGGTGCGCAGGACGTCGTCGGCGAGCGCGAGTCCGATGGTGGCGCGGCCGACGTCGAGCCCCAGGTAGCGCACCGCGCGAATCTAGGCGGCGACCGGGATGGGGTCAAACCGTCCGCCGGCCGGCCGGCGCGCTCCGCGCCGGAACCCGAGCGCGGCGAAGCGCGGCGGAATCCCTGGGCGCGACCGGGCACGCCCTTCGCTGAGCGGCGACCGCGGTCCCACCCCTCGCCCAGGAGGCAGGATGTCCGCCACACCCGTCCAGCTGGGGGCACCGGGAGCGCCGCCCGCCGGCGCCTCTCCGGCCGAGCCTCCCGAGGTGCAGGCCGGTGCCGCCGCCCGGCCCCAGCCGCCGCGCGCGGCCCGCACCTCGCGTTCCGCCCGTTCCGGGCCGGCGGGGGCGCCGGCGGCGGCGTCCCGCCCCGCCCCGCCCCGGACCAGCGCGCCGCCCGGCGGCATCTGGGCGCCCGGGCCCGCGGCCAAGCCCCCCGCGGGCTACGCCGCGGCAGCCCCGGCCGGCGGCGAATGGGCCTTCCTCGACTCGAAGAGCCTCTCCATCGAGGACAAGCTCTTCCGCTTCATGGCCAAGGTCATGGAGAAGATCGACAAGGAGCTCGTCGACAAGATGAAGGCCTACAAGGCCCAGTTCGGCGCGCAGAGCGCCGGGGGGACGAGCCAGAAGAAGGGAAGCAGCCTCTTCGACGTCGCCAAGGCGGTCTTCCCCGCCCTGGGCCTCGCCGAGCAGGTCTTCGGCCGCGAGGGGCTGCGGAAGGCGGCGTCGAGCCTGGGCGGCCCGCTGCTCGCCGGGCTGGCGACGGCCGTGGGCCTGCCCGCGCTCGCTCCGGTGGCTCTCCGGTACGGCGGCGACCTCGCCGAGCTCGCCTTCAAGCAGTCGGGCTCGACGGGATCCTCGGCCGCCGGGTCGTCGGGCGGCTCGTCCGCGGGCCCGGCGGGGAGCCCCGACGAGAAGGTCGCGATGCTGGAGCTCCAGGTCCTGGTGGAGAAGCAGGCGCGGATGTTCGCGGCCGTCTCGGGGGCGCTGAAGGCGATGCACGACGCCGAGATGGTGGCGGTCCACAACCTGCGCTAGGAGGCGGCCGTGCTCACCGTCGACGAGATCTCCAGGGGCAGGACGCTGGCCGAGGCCGAGGGGATGACGGCCGAGATCGGCGAGGCGGTGGCGCTCCTCGCCGGCGAGGCGCTGGCACAGGACCGGCTGGCCGCGGCGCGCGAGATCCTGGAGGGCCTGGTGGCCGCGAACCCGCGCGACGCCGTCGCCTGGGCGCTCCTCTCCGCCGTCTTCCGGCGACAGGGCGAGCCGGAGGCGGCGCGCGTCTGTGCGGAGGCGGCGGCCCGGCTGGCGCCGGCCGACCCGCGGGTGCGCCTGGCCCGCGCCGAGGCGCTCCTCGCCTCCGGTGAGCGGGCCCGCGGCCGCGCCGAGGTCGAGGCGCTGGCGGGCGGCGACGGCGGGGTGGGCGAGCGGGCCCGGAGGCTCCTCGCGGCCATGGAGTAGCCGGCGCGCCGCGGCGTGGCGGGCCGCCGGCCCCCGCGCGCGCCGCGGGGGACCTTGACGGTCAA
Organism: Anaeromyxobacteraceae bacterium; assembly: GCA_036555405.1. Taxonomy (GTDB): domain Bacteria; phylum Myxococcota; class Myxococcia; order Myxococcales; family Anaeromyxobacteraceae; genus DATBLK01. Next base: position 3,114 of record DATBLK010000391.1, on the reverse strand, counting down.
CGGGCGTTTTGGAGATATTTCGCGCCCAGAATCGGCCAGACGGCCCCGCCCGGAGTGCCCTCCGGCCGGTAACCGGAAGGAAGCAGAAGCGATGGCGAACGGAACCGTGAAGTGGTTCAACGATGCGAAGGGGTACGGCTTCATCTCGCAGGAAGGCGGCGAGGACGTCTTCGTGCACCACTCCGCCATCCAGATGGATGGCTTCCGCACCTTGAAGGAGGGGCAGAAGGTGGAGTTCGACGTGGTGCAGGGGCCCAAGGGGCTCCAGGCGGCCAACGTCCGGGCGGCGTAGTCCGCCCGGGAACTGGCCCGCGGGCAGGAGCGGCCTCGCGCCGAGCGAGGCCGCTCGCCTTGTTTCTCGGGAAGGGCGGCACTGACGGCGGCGGCGGAAGAGAGGGTCGATGAGCGAGAAGGAAGCAGGGATCGAGGTCCAGGGCACGGTCGAGGAGGCCCTCGCGGGCGGCATGTACCGCGTGAAGGTCGACCAGGGCCCGACGGTCCTCGCCTACGCCTCGGGAAAGATGAAGAAGTTCCACATCCGCATCATCCCGGGCGACCGCGTGAAGCTCGAGCTCTCGCCCTACGACCTCACCAAGGGCCGCATCACCTACCGGGACAAGTAGGGCAGCGGGCCCCGACCTTGCGCCGGCGCGCGGGCGCGTGGCAGCGTACAGGCCATGGGCGCCACCCCGGGACGCAAGCTCTGGCTCGACTGGCAGCGCGGCCTCGCCGTGCTCTTCATGGTGGAGTGGCACACCTACGACTCGTGGCGCGCCGACGCGGTGGCCCACGGCCCGGTCCACGACATCCTGGCGACCATCGGCGGCTTCGCGGCCCCGTCCTTCCTCTACATGGCCGGCCTCTCGCAGGTCCTGGCGGAGGCCGCGGCGGAGCGCAAGGGCGTGCCGCCGGGCACGCGGCGCCGGAAGGCGGTCGGCCGGGCCCTCTGGCTGCTCGGCGTGGCCTACGCCTTCCGCGCGGTGGAGTGGTTCCTCGGCGGCGCCTGGCGGGTCCCCGGCGGCTGGGAGGGGATCCTGAAGGTCGACGTCCTCAACGTCATCGCCGTCTCGCTCCTCGCCACCGCGCTCGTCACCGCGGGCATCCCCGGCCGGCTCCACGCCGTGCTCGCCACCGCCGGCGCGGCGGCGGTGGCGTTCCTGACGCCGGTCGTGGCCGGGTGGCAGCACCCGCCGAGCCGCCTCGCCGACTACCTGTGGGGCGACTGGCCGCGCGCCGGCTTCCACCTCTTCCCCTGGGCCGCCTTCGCCTTCGGCGGGAGCGCCGTGGGGCGGCTCGTCCTGGCGCGCGCCACCCCCTCGTCCTTCTTCCTCGTCGGGGGCGGCCTCTTCGTTGCCGGCTGGGTGGGCGACACCCTCCCGGCCTACTACGCGCACCAGGACTTCTGGCGCGCCTCGCCGCAGTGGCTGGCGATGCGGCTCGGCCTGGTGGTGGCGACGAGCGGGCTGCTCCAGCTCCTCCCCGCCTCGGCGGACCGCGGCCTCTCCTGGCTCCGCACGCTCGGGCGCCACTCGCTCCTCGGGTACTTCGTCTCGGTCGAGCTTCCCTACGGCGCCCTGCTCGCCGTCCTGCACAAGCGGCTCCCCCTCGCCTGGTCGATCTGGGCGATCGTGGCGATGAGCGCCGCCACCTGGGTCGCCTCCGCCCTGGCCGACCGCTGGGACGCCTGGCGCGCCGCGGCCGACCGCCGGTCCCGGCCCGCCGCCGCTCCCGGCTGAGCCGCCCCGGCCCGGCGGGGGACGCCGCGCATCCGGCCGCCTCGGCTGCTAGAATGAGGAGTTGCGGTGAGCTCCCTCGGCCCCAGCCTCCGGCGCCTGGCGCGCCCCCGCAGGCGGGGGCGCCGCCTGCTCGCAGCCCTGGCGGCCTCGCTCCTCGCGAACCTCCTCTTCCTGTCCCGGCTCGACCTCACCTGGCTCGACCGGGCGAGCGCCCAGGTGCGCTCCGTCTCGGTCGCGCCGCTGTCGGCGCGCGACTGGGAGGCGAACCGGAGGGTCGGCGCGGTCGCCCCGCAGACGCGCCCCCCGCCCCCGGCGGCCGTCCAGCAGCCGCGCCTCCCCGAGCCCCGCGGCCAGGTGGTGCGCATCGCGCCCCCGGTCGATCCCCCGAAGGAGCCGCCGAAGGACGCTCGCTTCCTTTCCGAGTACGACAGCGCCGTCGAGAAGGAGACGAGGTCGCGGCACGCCGCCAACGAGAACAAGAACCGTCTCCCGGTGCCTCACGGGAAGGCGGGCGCCGCGGCGGGTCGCCCCGAGGCGCGCCGCGACGCCGGCGCGCAGCGGGCCCCGCCCCCGCGGCCCGCGGAGCGCGAGCGGCGCGTCGCGACCGCCTACGATCCGGGTGGCCAGCTCCGCCTCCGCGAGCCGACGCCGGGAGCCGCGCCTCCCGAGCGGCAGCAGGAGGGGCCCGAGGGTCGGGTGCCGGGGACGGCGGGGTCGCGAGGGCTCCCCGGAGCGCGGGACCCCGTGCCCTCCATCGACCTGCGCCCGTCGCTCCGCAACATCGAGACGGTGGCCGGGGGGCCGGCCTCGGACCACCTGCCGAACGTCGACGAGGGGGAAGGGACGTTCCTGAACACCCGCCAGTGGAAGTACGCGGGGTACTTCAACCGGATGTCCGACCGGCTCGACGATCAGTGGGTGCGCGAGGGGCGCTCCGCGGTCGCGGCCCGCGACCCCGACGGCCAGCGCTTCCTCTACAAGGACCGGGTGGCCGTGATCGACGTCACCCTCGACGACCACGGGGCCGTGAAGCAGGTCCGCGTCGCGCGGAGCACGGGCGTCGACTTCCTCGACCGCGTGGCCGTGGACATGTTCCGCAAGGCCGAGGTCTTCCCCAATCCCCCCCCGGGGATCGTCGACGCCCGAGGCGAGATCAACTTCGCCTTCGGCATCAACTTCCTGGGCGTGAGCCCGCAGGTCGGGCTCTTCCGGGCCCCCTCGCCGCGCTGAGGCGCGCTGGCCCGTCAGCGCGACCGCGGCCGCGACTTCGGCCGCGACCCCGAACGCGACCGCGAACGCGACCGCGAACGCCCCGAGCGCGCCTTCGCCTTCGCTCCCGTCGCCGCCTGCTTGCGCGCGCCCGCCTCCCTGGCGAGGC
>DATBLK010000365.1:0-22799 GCA_036555405.1 Anaeromyxobacteraceae bacterium | reverse complement strand
CGGCTGCGCCGCCGGCGACCGGCGCCGGCGAGCCGTCACCGGCCTCGCCGCCGCCGCGGGCCGCCGGCGCGCCGGCAGGCGGCCCGGCGGCCTCGCCGCCTCCGCTCCGGGCGCCCCCGACGCTCCAGCCCTCCGCCCCCGCGCCGGCGCGCGACGCCTCCGGCGAGCCGCCGCCGCCGATGCTGCAGGCCGCGCCGCCGTCGGCCGCCTTCACCATCCGCGAGGCGAGTCCGGCCCCGGCCGCGGGCGCGGCCTGGCCCGCCGGCGTGCCCGGAGGTCCGGAGGCGGAAGTGCGGCTCGCCGCCGCCGCTGCCTCACCGGTCGCGTCGAGCGACGCCGAAGGCCGCATCGCGCAGGCGCTGTCGGACCTGGAGCGGCGGGCGCTGGCGGGGCAGGCGGTGCCGCTCGACGCCGCCGTCCTCCGCCGCGCCGCCGCCCTGCGCCTGCGGGTGGCGCTGGCGCTGGAGAGCGCGCCGCCCCCCGGCGCGCTCCACGACGCCGCCGCGGTGCAGTCGCTCCTCGCGGAGATCGACGCGGTGCTCGCCTCGCTGAAGGAGGTCGGCGCGGCGGTCCCGGCGCCGACCGTGGCCCTGATCGACGCCCTGCGCAACGCCCTCGTGAAGGAGGCCGTCGACCTCACCGACGCCGTGCACCGCATCGCGCCGCAGGCGCCGCCGCCGCACGCGCCGTCGATCGGCGAGCGGCGCCCGGCGCGGCGCGAGGAGCACCGCGCCGCGGAGCCGACGTGGGCGCCGGCCCGGGTGCGGGCCCGGGGCCGCTGGGCGCTCCCGGCGCTGCTCGCCGCATCGGCGGTCGCGGCCGCCGCCTACCACGGGTGGCAGCTCCTGCAGCGGCGCTCCCTCGCGCAGCGGATCCAGGTCCCGGGTGCGCCCGCGGGCATGAGGGCCATCGGGGCGTCCGGCGCCCCGGTCCTCGTCGACGAGGAGAGGAGGACGCCGCACCCCGCGGTGCTGCAGCGCTTCAAGGAGGAGCAGGCGGCGCGCGGCAGGACGGTGCTCGAGGCCGGGCCGGGGGTCCTCCTGGTCGTGCCCGAGCCGCCGGCGCCGGCGAGCCGGAAGCCGGAAGGAGGGAAGCCGTGACAGCCGTTCGACGAGGCTCCGGGTTCACGCTCATCGAGCTCATGATGGTCGTGGCCATCATCGGCATCCTCTCGACGGTCGCCTACCCCATCACCAGCCGGGCGGTGCTCCGGACCAAGACCACCGAGCGGGGCTACATGCTGCGCGCGCTGAAGCAGGCGGCCGAGTCGAGCTACAACCAGAGCGATCGCTTTCCGCCGGCGAGCATGGGGGCCATGGTCGCCAGCGCCACGAACCCGCCGGCGCCGCCCGGATCGAGCGCGCGCCAGTTCAACCCGACCCTGGCGGGCTGGAACCTCGTGACGCCGTTCCTCGCCGTGGAGGGAGCGCTCTACTTCAGCTACCAGTTCACGGCCTGGGAGGGGGCCAACCCCCGCCTGCTGATCTTCGCGATCGGGGACCTCGACGGCGACGGGGCCCTGACGTCGAAGCAGATCGGCTACGTGCGGGCGCAGGGGACCTACCTGCTGCCGGTGGACGCCACCTGCTCGGCCGCGTTCGGCTTCGCGCCCTGCGAGGTTCCGCCGCAGGGCCAGGAGGACGACGTCACCTTCGGGACGTTCTGAGGCCCGGCCCGGATCCCGGCCTCGCCCGCTTCCCGCCGTTGCCCCGCGGGCCGGTCCGCGCCATCCTCCGGGGCCGATGCCCGGCGACGAGGCGGCCCGCGACCGCGCCCAGGAGCTGCGCGACCGGATTCGCGCCGCCGACCACGCCTACTACGTCCTCGACGCACCCGCCCTGGCCGACGCGGAGTACGACCGGCTGATGCGGGAGCTCCAGGAGCTGGAGGCGGCGCACCCGGAGCTCGCCGGCCCCGACTCGCCCACGCAGCGCGTCGGCGGCGAGCCGTCCGAGACCTTCGCCCGCGTGGCGCACCGCGAGCCCATGCTCTCCATCGCCAACGCGATGTCGGACGAGGAGCTCGCCGAGTTCGACGCCCGCGTCCACCGGCTCCTCGGCCTTCCCGGGCCCGAGCCCGTCGACTACCTCTGCGAGCCCAAGCTGGACGGGCTGGCGGTGGAGCTGGTCTACGAGGGCGGCGCCTTCGCCTCCGGCTCGACGCGCGGCGACGGCGTCCACGGGGAGGACGTGACGGCCAACCTCCGGACCGTGGGGCGCACCGGCGCCAACGCCGGCGTCCCGCTGCGGCTGCGCGGCGAGGCGCCTCCGCGGCTGGAGGTGCGGGGCGAGGTCCTCCTGTTCCGGGCTCACTTCCAGGCGATGAACCGGCAGCTCGCCCGGCGCGCCGAGGCGGCGCGGGGCGCCGGCCGGAAGCCGGCCGAGGAGCCCAAGGCGAACCCGCGGAACGCGGCCGCCGGATCGCTGCGCCAGCTCGACTGGCGGGTGACCGCGCGCCGGCCCCTCTCCTTCCTCGCCTGGGAGGCGCTGGTGCCCGGCGGCGAGCCGTGGCGGACCCACGCGGAGAAGCTCGAGGCGCTCCGCGGCTGGGGCTTCGAGGTGAGTGCGGAGTGGGCCCGCTGCCGCGGCCTCGCCGAGGTCCGGGCCTACCGCGACCGCATGGCCGCGCGGCGATTCGAGCTTCCCTACGAGACCGACGGGCTCGTCGTGAAGGTGGACGACCTCGACCTCCGCCGCCGGCTGGGGGCGGCCTCGCGCACGCCGCGCTGGGCGGTGGCCTTCAAGTTCCCGCCGCAGGAGGACGCCACCCAGGTCCTGGACATCGTCGCCACCGTGGGGCGGACCGGCGTCCTCACGCCGGGGGCGGTGGTCCGCCCGGTCCAGCTCTCCGGAGCGACGGTGACGAGGGCGACGCTCCACAACGAGGACGAGCTGCGCCGCAAGGACGTCCGGATCGGCGACTGGGTCCTCATGCGTCGCGCCGGCGAGGTGATCCCCGAGGTCGTCGAGGTCCTCGTCGACCGGCGCACCGGCGCCGAGCGGCCCTTCGAGTTCCCGGCCGCCTGTCCGGAGTGCGGCGCCCGGGTGGTGCGGGAGGAGGGCGAGAAGGTGTGGCGCTGCACCGGCGCCGCCTGCCCGGCGCAGCTCGCCGCCCGGCTCACCCACTTCGCCCAGCGGCGGGCCCTGGACGTCGAGGGGCTCGGCGACGTCGTCGCCGCCCAGCTCGTCGAGCGCGGCCTGGTGAAGGACTTCGCCGACCTCTACGCCCTGCCCTTCGAGGCCTGGCAGCAGATCTTCAGCCGGCCGCGCAAGGCGGAGGGGGAGGGGCGGCGCGAGCTCCCCGAGAAGGCGGCCCGGAACATCGTCGCCTCGCTGGAGCGGTCGAAGCGGACCACGCTGCGCCGGCTCCTCTTGGGCCTCGGCATCCCCCAGGTGGGCGAAGCCACGGCCGCGGCGCTGGCGCGCCACTTCGGCGACCTGGGCCGGTTCCTCGACGCCGGCGTGGAGGAGCTCCAGGCGGTCCGGGACGTGGGGCCCGAGGTGGCCTCCCGGATCCGCGCCTGGGCGGAGGAGCCCCAGAACCGCCGGGTCGTCCGGCGGCTCCTCGCCGCCGGCGTCGCGCCCGAGCCCGAGGCCGCGCCGGCGGGCGGCGCCTTCGCGGGGAAGACGGTGGTCCTCACCGGCGGTCTCGTGCGGCTGGGGCGCGACGAGGCGCGGGCCGAGGTCGAGCGGCGCGGCGGCAAGGTCACCGGGTCGGTGTCCCGGAAGACCGACCTGGTGGTGGCCGGCGAGGAGCCGGGGTCGAAGCTGGAGAAGGCGCGGGCGCTGGGCGTCCGGGTGGTGGACGAGGCCGAGTTCCTCCGCCTCCTCGAGGAGGGCTGATGGCCGGGACGGCGCGGGCCCGGATCCTCGTCAGCGGGATCGTCCAGGGCGTGGCCTACCGCCAGTCGACCGTCTGGGAGGCCGAGCGGCTCGACCTGGCCGGCTGGGTGCGGAACCTCCCCGACGGGCGCGTCGAGGCGCTGGCCGAGGGGCCCCGCCAGCGCGTCGAGGCGCTCGTCGCCTGGTGCTGGCGCGGCCCGCCGGCGGCGAGGGTGTCGAAGGTGGAGGTGACCTGGGAGCCGGCGGCCGGGGACCTGGCCGGCTTCGGGATCGCGAGGTGAAGGGCGCAGAAGCCGGGGCACGGGTCGCGGAGCACGGGAGCGGCCGCGGCCGCTGCTTCGTCCGCGGTCGGGTCGGGGTCGTCCTCGCTTGTACCGCCTCGCCCGCGCGTGCTACCTATCCGCCCTCGGGGTCGCGCCGAGCGCCCCCAACCACCCCCGCGGCGGGCAAGAGGCGGTTCGAATCCGCCGCCCGGCGACCGATGTCCGATCCTCACCCCCTCGACGAGCTCGTCCTCGCTGCGCAGAAGCCCTCGCGCTACGTGGGCGGCGAGTTCGGCTCGGTCCGGAAGGACCTGGCCGCGGCGCGCCTCAGGTTCGCGCTCGCCTTCCCGGACACCTACGAGGTGGGGATGTCGAACCTCGGGTTCCGGCTCCTCTACCACCTCCTCAACGAGGCCCCGGGGATCGCCTGCGAGCGCGTCTTCCTCCCCTGGCCCGACATGGAGGCCATGCTGCGACAGCGGAAGCTGCCGCTCTTCACCATCGAGTCGCGCGCCCCGGTCGCCGGCTTCGACGTGCTGGGGATCACGCTCCAGTTCGAGCTCTGCTACACGAGCGTCCTCGCGCTCCTCGACCTCTCGGGGATCCCGCTGCAGGCGCGCGAGCGCGGGCCGCGGGACCCGGTGGTGGTCGGCGGCGGCCCTTGCGCCTTCAACCCGGAGCCGGTGGCCGACTTCTTCGACTGCCTGGCCGTGGGCGAGGGGGAGGAGCTGGCGCTGGAGATCGCCGAGGCGGTGGCGGGCTGGCGCGAGGCCGGCGGCTCGCGCGCCGAGCTCCTGGCGGCGCTCTCTCGCATCCCGGGCGTCTACGTCCCGTCGCTCTTCGCGCCGCGCTGGGACGGGGCGACGCGGCGGCTCGCGGCGATGGAGCCGCTCCTGCCCGGCTACGAGACGGTGGCCCGCCGGGTGATGCCCGACCTCGACCGGCTCCCGGGCGGCGCCTACGAGCGGCCCATCGTCCCCTTCATGCAGACGGTCCACGACCGGCTGCCCATCGAGATCCAGCGCGGCTGCACCCGCGGCTGCCGGTTCTGCCAGGTGGGGATGATCACCCGCCCCACCCGCCAGCGGAGCCCGGGCGAGGTGCTGCGCCTCGCCGAGGCGGGGCTGCGCGCCTCCGGCTACGAGGAGGTGGGTCTCCTCTCGCTCTCCTCCGGCGACTACGCCTGCCTGAACCCGCTGCTCGACGACCTCCTGGCGCGATGGGAGGGGGAGCGGGTCGCCCTCTCGCTCCCGTCGCTCCGGACCGAGACGATGAGCGCCGCGCTGGCCGAGAAGATCGCCCGGGTGCGGAAGACCGGCTTCACCCTGGCGCCCGAGGCGGCCACGGAGCGGATGCGGGCCGTGATCAACAAGGGCAACCGCGAGGAGGACCTCCTCCGCGCCGTGGAGTCGATCTTCGCGAACGGCTGGTCGCTCCTGAAGCTCTACTTCATGATCGGGCTCCCCGAGGAGTCCGACGAGGACGTGGCCGCCATCGGCCGGCTGGCGCGCCGCTGCCTGCAGGAGGCGCGGCGGGCCGCGCCCCCGGGCGGCCCCGGCCCGCAGATCAACCTCGCCGCCTCGACCTTCGTCCCCAAGCCCTTCACGCCGTTCCAGTGGGAGCCCATGATCGGGACGGAGGAGACCCGCCGGCGCCAGCGGATCGTCCAGGCCGAGCTCGGCGGCCGGCACGGCGCCATCCGCTTCAAGCCCCACGACTCGCGCCAGTCCTCCATCGAGGGGGCGCTGGCGCTCGGCGACCGGCGGGTCGGCGCCGCGGTGCTGGCGGCCTGGCGCTCCGGGCAGCGGCTCGACGGCTGGACGGAGTGGTTCGACGACCAGCGCTGGCTCGAGGCCTTCGCGGCGCTCGAGCGGGAGCAGGGGGTGGGCCTCGACTTCTTCGCCCACCGGCGCCGCCGCCTCGACGAGGTCCTTCCCTGGGACCGGATCGACTGCGGCGTCACCAAGGTCTACCTCCAGAAGCAGCTGGCCGCGGCGCGGAACCTCGCAGAGGTCCCGGACTGTGTCCTCGCCCCCTGCAGCGTCTGCGGCGCCTGCGACTACGAGGTCGTGAAGAACCGCACCTACGAGCCCCGGGACTACGCGCCGGCGCCGGCGCCGCCGCCCCGGCCTCCCCCCCCGGCCTCGCGCAGCGTGGTGCGGGTGCGGTACGGCAAGGTGGGGCGGCTCGTCGCCCTCTCCCACCTCGAGACCATGGCGGCGGTGCTGCGAGCCGTTCGCCGGGCGGGGCTGCCGGTCGCCTGGTCGCAGGGCCACCACCCCAAGCCCCGCGTCGCCTTCGGGCCCGCGCTCCCCGTGGGCGTGGAGAGCCGCTGCGAGCACCTCGACCTCGAGCTCCTGGGCGAGCAGGACGCGGCCGCGACGGCAGCGGCGCTCGCGGCCCAGCTTCCCGAGGGCTTCCCGGTGTACGCCGCGGAGGTCGTCGACGGCCGGGAGCCCTCGATCAGCGAGTCGCTCCGCGCCGTCCACTATGTCGTGGAATTCGCCGGGAAAGTCGCCGAGGAGGCCCTCCGCGCCCGCGTCCGGGCCTTCGAGGCCTCCGAACGGGTGGTGGTGCGGCGCCCTCCGCCGCCGCGAGACCGCAGCAAGCGGCGCAACGAGAAGATTGCGCGAGCCAGGGAAAGAGAGATAGACCTGAAGGAAATCGTGACCCACCTGGCCGTGGAGGCCGATGGACGGGTCGCGTTCAGCTTGCGGGCGGATCCGTCGGGGAGCGCAAAGCCAGCCGAGGTGCTGGCCGCCATCTTCGGCGACGGCGTTCCGCCCAGGGGAGCGAAGGTCTTGAAGGAAGGCGTCAGCTTCGGGAGGGCGCCCGCGGCCCGGAAGCCGTCCGGCCCGCCGCGCGCGCCCCGGTACGTCGACGCCTGAGGTTCAACGAGCGCCCGAGCGCGCGCCGCCGCGAGCGGCAGCCGGGCGCACAGGGATGCGATGCCGAGCACGACCTGCTCGCCAGCCGAGGGAACGAGCCCGGGCCCACCGGGCCCTTCCCGACCGCGGTCCTGCGCGGACCTCGCTCCCCGTGCGCCTGGAGCGCGCCGGGCCGAGCGAGGTCCGACATGGCGGGATCCAGCGTCCTCTTGATCAACGCGGCCGGCGCCGAGACGCGCGTCGCCCTCGTCGAGAACGGCACCATCCACGAGTTCTACCTCGAGCGAAAGCGCGAGAAGGGAATCGTCGGCAACATCTACAAGGGCCGCGTGGTCCGGGTGCTCCCGGGCATGCAGGCGGCCTTCGTGGACATCGGCCTCGACAAGGCCGCCTTCCTCTACGTCGGGGACGTCTACGGCGACCCCGACTTCTCCGAGGAGTTCGAGCTCACCGAGGGGGAGCACACCCCGGTGGTGTCCGAGGTTCCCTCGGAGCAGGAGGCCGAGGAGCAGGAGGCCCGCGCCCAGGCCGAGGCGGCTGCGGCTCCCGAGCGGCCGGCGAACGGCGGGCCCGCGGGCGAAGCGGCGGCCGGCGGGCCCCCGGGCGAACCGGCGGCCGGCGAACCCGCGCCTGCCCCCGCGGCCGGCGAGCCCGCGGCCGGCGAACCCCCGGCGGCCGGGCCCGGCGCCGAGGCCGCGCCGGCGGAGCCCTCCGCCGCGGAGCCGGCTCGGGCCGAGGGGCCGGCCGCGCCCGGGGTCGCGGCCCCGGCTCCCGGCGCCGCGGAAGGCGCACCCCTTCCCGGCCCGGCGACCCCCGAGGCCGCTCCCGCTCCCGCGCCGGGAGGCGCGCCGGCAGCGCCGGCCGAGGCCGCTCCGCCCTCCGGGCGCGTGACGGCGCGGCCCGCCGAGTCGCCGCGCGAGGCGCGCCGGGACCGGGAGCGGGGCCGGCGCGACGGGCGCGACGAGCGGCGCAACGGCCGCGACCGGGAGCGCGAGCACCGCCGCGACGGGCGCCGCGACGAGGAGCGCAAGAGCCGGGAGCCCAGGAGCATCCAGGAGCTCCTCAAGGAGGGCCAGGAGGTCATCGTCCAGGTCGCCAAGGACCCCATCGGAACCAAGGGCGCGCGCATCACCAGCCACGTCTCGCTGCCGGGCCGGCACCTGGTCTTCATGCCGACGGTGGACCACATCGGCATCTCGCGCCGCATCGAGAAGGAGTCCGAGCGCCGCCGCCTCCGGGAGATCGTCGACCGGATGCGCCCGGAGGGCACCGGCTTCATCGTGCGGACGGTGGCCGAGAGCGTGGAGGCCCAGAAGCTCGAGGCCGACATCCGCTTCCTCATCCAGGTGTGGAACGAGATCATCCGCACCAAGGACAAGGCCTCGGCGCCGTCGCTCCTGCACCCGGACCTGGACCTCATCCTCCGCGCCACCCGCGACCTGTTCACCGCCGACATCCAGAAGCTCGTCATCGACGACCGCGACGAGCACGAGCGGATCCTGCGCTTCGTCCGCGAGCAGGCCCCGCAGCTCGAGAGCCAGATCGAGCTCTACGCCGGCGACGAGCCCATCTTCGACGCCTTCGGGGTCGAGCAGGAGCTGAAGCGGGCCAGCCAGCGCAAGGTGTGGCTGAAGAGCGGCGGCTACATCATCATCGACCAGGCCGAGGCGCTCACCGCCATCGACGTGAACTCGGGGCGCTACGTCGGGAAGAAGAACCTCGAGGAGACCATCACCAAGATCAACAGCGAGGCGGCCAAGGAGATCGTCTACCAGCTCCGGCTCCGCAACATCGGCGGCATCATCATCATCGACTTCATCGACATGGACCGTCCCCAGAACCGCGACAAGGTCTTCAAGGCCCTGCAGGACGCGCTGGGGCGGGACAAGGCCAAGACCAACGTCCTCAAGATCTCCGAGCTCGGCCTGGTGGAGATGACGCGCAAGCGGGTGCGCGAGTCGGTCACCCGGGTGATGAACGAGTCCTGCGGCTACTGCGACGGCAAGGGGCACATCAAGTCGAAGATCACCGTGGCCTACGAGATCTTCCGCGAGATCCGCCGGGAGGCGCCGCACTTCCCCGAGCCGGTGCTGGCGGTGAACTGCCACCCCGAGGTGGCGCGGGTCCTCCAGGGAGCGGAGCGCGACGAGCTCCGCTACCTCATGGACCGCTTCAACAAGACCATCCAGGTGAAGTCGCAGCAGCACTACCACCAGGAGCAGTTCGACATCTACGGGCGCCAGGAGCGCGGCGAGCGGCGCGGCGCCGGGCCGCAGGGCCAGGAGACCGAGCCCGCCGCCGAGAAGCCCGCCTGACGGCGCGGGAAAGCGGTGCCGGGGCGCGACAGGCTGGCGGAGGCGGCGCGCCTGGCCGCGCTCGGGGCCGCCAGCGTCCTGCGGGCCCTGACCGCCGAGGACCTCCGCCTCCGGGCGCTGGGCCTCACCACCATCACCCTCTTCGCCCTGGTCCCGGCGCTGGTGGTGGCCTTCTCCTTCCTGCAGGCGTTCGCCGGGCTCGACGCGGTGTGGAAGCGCGCCCAGGACTTCCTCATCGAGAACCTGGCGGTGGGGGCGCGCGCCTCCATCGAGCCGTACCTCGAGCGCTTCGTGCGCCGGGCCCAGGCCCGCAGCGCCGGGCTCGTCGGCGGCGCGCTGCTGGTCGGCTCGGCGGTGAGCCTCTTCGGGTACGTGGAGCGGGCGCTGAACGACCTGTGGGGAGTGCGGCGGAAGCGGCCCCTCCTGCAGCGTGCGCTCATCTACTGGGCCGGCCTCACCCTCGGCCCGGTTCTCCTCGCCGCCTCCCTCGCCATCGCCCACGCCGTCCAGGGCCAGGTCGGCGCGGCGCCGGGCCGGTGGCTGGCGCGGGTCGCGGCGGTGGCCCTGACCTGCGCCTTCTTCGCCATCCTCTACCTCATCGTCCCGGCGACGCGGGTCCGCCTGCGGGCGGCGGCGGCCGGCGGCGTCGTCGCCGGCCTCGCCTGGGAGGGCGCGAAGGGGCTCTACACGCTGGCGGTGAAGCGCTTCTTCCACTACGACGCCGTCTACGGCTCGGTGGCGGCCGTCCCCACCTTCCTCCTGTGGCTGGCCATCTCCTGGACGCTGCTCCTCTTCGGCGCCCGCGTCGCCTTCGTGGTGCAGCACGCGCACATGCTGCTGCGGGCCCGCGACCCGGAGGCGACGCCGCTCGGCCGCGAGCTCCTCGCAGCCCGCGCCCTCCTCGAGGTGGCGCGAGCCTGGCGGAGCGGCTCGCCGCCGCCCGACCCCGGCGAGGTGGCGGCGGCCCTCGAGGCCGTGGCCGAGCCGGTGCGGGAGGTCCTCTCGCGGCTCCGGGCCGAGGGGATCCTGGTCGAGGCCGCGGGCGGCGGTCTCCTGCCGTCGCGGCCCCTGGATCGCATCACGCTCGCCGACGTGCGGCTGGCGCTGGCGGGCGCTCCGCCTGCGCCGGGGGGCGAGCCGGCGGAGGCGCTCGTCGCCGGGATCCTCCTCGGCGCCGAGGGGTCCGCGGCCCGCGCGCTCGCCGGGGTGAGCCTCGAGGAGCTCTGCTCCCGGGTGGACGGCGGGGCACCGGCCGCGCTCCTCCCGGCGGGCCGGGCGGCGCCTTGACGGGCCACAAGCCGAACCCGCTGGAACCCTTGCTGATTTCGGAGGCCTGGGCTAACCTTCGCGCCCGGCCCCGGGAAGGAAGCGAACCGGGAGCGGAGAAGAGCCGCCATGCTGAAGTCGGACCTCATCAACATCCTCGTCGTGAAGCGCGGCGTGACGCAGAAGCAGGCCGAGGCCACCATCGAGACCATCTTCGAGGCGATGAAGGGCGCGCTCTGCCGGGGCGAGAACATCGAGATCCGGGGGCTCGGGGCCTTCCACGTGAAGAGGTACGAGGGCTACCAGGGGCGCAACCCCAAGACCGGCGAGGTGATCCCGGTGCGGCCCAAGCGGGGAATCCTGTTTCGCACCGGGAAGGAGCTGCGCGACCGCGTGAACAAGACGGCGAGCGCCGGCCCTTCGCCCGCCGCCGCGAGCGGCACGCCGTAGCTCACAGCGGCGGCCGGTTCCGGTGATTCCCTGGCGTCACTGCCCCGCTGTGAGATAGGTCCGGCGCCTTGCGGCGCCTCTGGCGGGGGGAGAGACTCTCCCCGCGCCCCCCATCTCGAGCGTTACATCAAGTGGCGCGCGGAATCAGCATTCGGGCGTCGGCCCGGCGACGCGCCCCCGCGGCGCCACCGGCCAGTCGGGAGGCAGCTCCTCGTACGCCAGCACGCGCAGGTCCGGGAAGCGCGGCGCCACGAGGTCGCGCACCGCGCGGCGAACCGGGGCTCCGGCGAGCAGCACCGGAGGGCGGGGTCCGGGGCCGAGCGCGGCGGCGAGGCCGTCGAGGAGCGCGGTCGCCTGTCCGGGCTCGAGGGGCGGCCCGCCGGCCAGGGCCTGGCGGAAGCGCGCCTCGGCCGACGGGTCGAGGAGCAGGGCCTCGAGCGGGCCGTCGGGCGCGAGCCGGTGCGCAAGCTGGCGGCCGAGCGCGCGGCGGCAGGCCTCGGCGAGCTCGGCCGCGGGGCGGGCCGCGCCGCCGGCCTCGAGCGCGGCCTGCACCGCGGCGCGCAGTCCGCGCAGCGGCACGCCCTCCTCGAGGAGACGGCGGAGCACCTCGGCGAGGAGCGCCGGCGGCAGCTGGCGCGACGCCTCTCGCGCCAGCGCCGGGAAGCGCTGCTCGAGCGCCGCCAGCAGGTCCTGCGCCGCCTCGACGTCGAGGAGGAGGTGGGCGCCCCGGCACAGCGCGGCCGCTGCGCCGGCGGCGACGCGGTCGAGCGGCGCGAGCACCGGCCCCAGGGCCGCGGCCCGCTCCGAGAGCGCGGCGTCGACCGCGAGGGCCGGCGCCCCGGAGCGGGGGTGCCGGGCCGGCGAGCCCTCGATCCCGGCGAGCGCCAGGTCGCCGGGCGGCGCCAGCGCCAGGACCAGGCCCGGCTCGGCGCGGCCCGCGGCGAGGGGCACCTCGTCCACCGCCAGCCTCCAGCGGCCGGGCGCGAGCGCCCCCGGGGCCACCGCCAGAGGCGGGAGCCGGACGCCCATCTCCCGCCACAGGGCGTCGCGCAGGAAAGGCTCCAGCTCGGCGAGGAAGCGCCCCTGGGCGCACGCCAGGGCGTGCAGGTCGGGGGCCAGCTCCAGGAGGAGCGGCGCCGCCGGCTCGAGGTCCTCCTCGGCCGGGACGGCGGCGGCCGGCGCGGCCTCGGCGCCGACGCGCCGCCAGGCGGCGCCGGCGGCGGCAGCGGCAGCGAGCAGGCCGAAGGGCGCGGCCGGGAGGCCCGGGGCGAGCGCCAGGGCGGCCAGCAGCGCGGCCGCGGCGCCCAGCGCCCTCGGGTCGCCGAGGAGCTGCCGGGCGAGGTCCGCTCCCAGGCTTCCCCCGCCCTCCTCGTCGGCGACGCGGGTCACCGCCACCCCGGCGGCCACGGACACGAGGAGGCCCGGGACCTGGGCCGCGAGGCCGTCTCCGACGGCGAGCACGGCGTACCGGCGGAGGGCCGTCTCGAGCGGCAGCCCGCGGAGAAGGCCGGTGGCGAGGCCGCCGCCGACGTTCACCAGGGCGATGGCGACGCCGGCGAGGGCGTCGCCCTTCACGAACTTCAGCGCACCGTCCATCGCGCCGTGGAGGCGCCCCTCGCGCTCCAGCTCCCGCCTCCGCCGCCGCGCATCGGCGGCGTCGATGGCGCCGGCCCGGAGGTCGGCGTCCACCGACATCTGCTTGCCCGGCAGCGCATCGAGCGCGAAGCGGGCGGCCACCTCGGCGACGCGCTCCGCCCCCTTCGTCACCACCAGGATCTGCACCAGCGTGACCACCGCGAAGACCACGGCGCCGGCGACGAGATTCCCGCCGACCACCGCCTCGCCCATGGCCCGGACCACGCGGCCCGCCTCGCCGCGGACGAGCACGAGCCGCGTGGAGGCGACCGAGAGCGCGAGCCGCAGGACGGTGGTGAGCAGGAGGACCGAGGGGAGCGCGGTGAGCTGGAGGGGCTCCCGGGAGAGAAGGGCCGCGAGGAGCAGGGCCGCCGAGAGGCCGAGGGAGAGCGCCAGGCCGGCGTCGACCACCGCCGGCGGGACCGGCGCGACGAGGAGCGAGACCGCACCCAGCACGGCTGCGGCCAGGAGGACGTCGGGCGTCCCCCGGCGCCGGAGCGCCAGCGCCTCGAGGAGCCTGGCGGCGCGGGCGATCACGCCAGCGCCTCCCGGCCCAGGCGGTGGACCTCGACGAGCAGCGCGGCCGCCGCCTGGTAGAGCTCCTCGGGAATGGCCTCCCCCACGCCGGCGAGGCGCCAGAGGGACCGGGCCAGGGCCGGGTCGCGCACCACGGGGACGCCGGCCCGTCTCGCCCGGGCCCGGAGCCGCGCCGCCTCCCGCCCCGAGCCCTTGGCCAGCACCACCGGCGCGGCGTCGGACCCGCGCCGGTGCGAGAGCGCCACCGCGAGGTGCGTCGGGTTCACCACCACCACCGCGGCCCGCGAGAGCGGCGGCGCGGCCGAGAGCGCCGCCTGGAGCCGCCGGCGCTCGGCGCGGAGCAGCGGGTCGCCCTCCTCGTCGCGCCGCTCCCGGATGACCTCGGCGCGGGTCATCCGCAGCGCCCGGCGGTGGCGCATGCGCGAGAGGGCGAGGTCCCCCAGCCCGGCGAGGAGGAGCAGGGCGGCCAGCGGCCAGGCGAGCGACGCCGCGAGGGCCGGGAGCGCTGCGACCACGCCGGCGACATCGAGCCGGGGAAGGCTCGACAGGGCCGGCGCCGCGCCCGCGAGGAAGCCGAGGGCGGCCGCCAGCGCCACCGCGGCCCGCGCCATGCCGAGCGAGGCCTGCGCCGCGGTCTCGGGCGCGAGGAGCCGGGCCAGGCCGCGGCCGGGGTCGAGGCGCTCGAGCCGCGGGGCCGCGGCGGCCGGGGCGAAGAGGAAACCGCTCGCGGCGAGGCCGGCGAGGAGCCCGGGCGCGAGCGCGCCGGCGACGAGCGGCGCGGCGGCGCGCAGCAGCGCCGCCAGGGAGGCCGCCAGGGCCCTGCCGGGGTCGGCCTCGCCGCGAACGGCCCCGGCGAGCGAGGTGCGAAGGTGGGCGGCGAGGCCCGAGGCAATGGCGGGGCCCGCGAGGGTCAGGGCGGCGAGCCCTCCCGCCAGCGCCGCCGCCGCGGCGAGCTCGCTGCCCCGGGCGGCCTCCCCCCCGAGGCGGGCCTGGCGCAGGCGCCTGGGCGTGGGCGGCTCGGTTCGCGGGCTCACGGTGCGACCCCCACCGAGCGAGCGAGGCCGGCCGCGAAGACGACCTCCTGGACGAGCCTGCCGCCGACGGCGGCCGCGGGGAGGGCCACCGCGGCGAGGCCCAGCGCCGCGCGGGCGGGCTGGGCCGCGCCGCCCCCGGCGAGGCCGGGGGCGGCCCGCGCCGCAGCCGCGAGGGCCAGCTCGGCGCAGAGCACGCCGGCCGCGGCCGGCGCTCCCAGGCACAGGCCGGCGGCGACGAGCTCGGCCGCACCCGCCAGGCCGACCTCGAGCAGGCTCGCCGCGGGTGCCCCCGCGCCGGGCGGGAGGGCGCGGAAGCCGTCGAGGAGCGCGGCCAGCAGCAGCCGGTCGGCCCCGGCGGCGCCGCCGAGCGCCAGCGCGGCCTGCACCCAGAGGTCGCCGGTCGCGGTCTCGCGCTGGCGGACCGGGGCGACGTGGAGCTCGGCGAGCGTGGCGCCGCGCAGGGTGTCGGCCAGGCGGCCGCCGGCGCGCGCCGCCTCGTAGGGCATCGCCGCGGCGAGGCCCAGGGCCAGGCCCAGCGCCAGCTCCCGCGCCGCCGCGGCGACGAGGTCGGGCGGAGGCGCGGCACTCCCCGCGGCGGCGGCGGCGGCGGTCCCGAGGCCGAAGGCCACCGCGAGCCGCGCCACCGCCGGAAGCGCCGGCCCGCCCAGGGCCGGCGAGAGGAGGGCCGCCGGAAGCAGGCGCAGCCCGCAGAGCGCGGCGGTGGCGAGGAAGGGCGCCAGGCGCGCCAGCAGGTCCCCGGCCGCGCTCACCGCGCGGCTCCCAGGGCGAGGTCGAAGGCGTCGAGGGCGAAGCGCGCGATCCGCGCCGCCACCAGCGGGCCGGAGAGCGCGACGGCGGCGAGCACCGCGGCGACGCGCGGGGCCACGGCGACGGCCGGCTCCTGCACCTGCGTCGCCGCCTGGAGCACGCCGACGACGAGCCCCACCAGGAGGGCGGCCAGAAGCGGCGGCGCCGAGGCGAGGAGCGCCAGCCACAGGGCCTCGCGGGCGACGGCGGCGAGGGCGGTCTCCACGGCGGGCCTCAGGGGAGCGCGCCCAGGACGAGGCCCCGGGCGAGGAGGCGCCAGCCGTCGACGGCGACGAAGAGGAGCAGCTTGAAGGGCAGCGCCACGCTCGTGGGAGAGAGCTGGGTCAGGCCGAGCGCGAGGAGGACGTTGGCGCAGAGCAGGTCCACGACGAGGAAGGGGAGGAAGACGAGGAAGCCGATGGTGAAGGCGCGCCGGAGCTCGGACACCACGAAGGCCGGGGCCAGCACCGCGAGGTCCCGCTCCCCGGGCGGAGGTCCGGCGGGGCGGGCCCGGCGCGCCAGGTCGAGGAAGGTCCCGCGGTCGTCGGCGCGGGCGTGGCGTGCCAGGAAGGACCGGAGCGGCTCGGCGGCGCGGGCGGCGGCGGCCAGCGTCGCCTCGGCGCTCCTGGGCTCGGGGCCTCGCCGCCAGGCCTCGAGCGCCGCCTCGCCCACCGGCGCCATGGCCACCAGGGTGAGGAGGAGCGCGAGGCCGGCGACCGCGCTCGAGGGCGGCACCTGCGGCGCCCCCAGCGCCGACCGGGCGATGGAGAGGACCACCGCGAACTTCAGGAACGAGGTCAGGGTCGCGAGCGCGAGAGGCAGCAGCGCCAGGGCGCCGAGGAGGAGGAGGAGCTCGCCGGGCCGGTCGGAGAGCGGGCCGGCGGCGGGAAGGGCGAGGGCGGTCACGGGCGCTCCTCCCCGGGGAGGTCGGCGAGCAGCGCCACGCCCGCGGCGCCCCAGCCGACGAGCACGCGGCGCCCGGGCAGGTCCACCACCGCCAGGCCGCAGTCCTTTCCCAGCGGCTGGCGCGCCGCCACCGCCAGGGTCCGGCCGGCGGCGGGCTCGCGGCGCAGCGCCGCGGCCGCCAGCGCCAGGGCCCCGAGGAGCGCGAGGGCGCGGGCCGCCCCGCCCGCCAGGCCGCCCGCCGGGACCAGCGCCAGGGCGAGGAGCGCCGCGGCGACCGCCCAGGTGGCGCGCCCCGGCCGGAGGAGCGGGGCCAGGAACCTCACGGCGCGTCCCCCAGGCTCTCGATGGCGACGCCCAGCGCGCCGTCCACCTCGACGAGCCGGCCCCGCGCCACCACGCGGTCTCCGAGGCGGAGGACGACGCGGCCGTCGCGGGGGGCGTGCAGCGGCAGGGCGGCGCCGGGCTCGACGCGCGCGAGGTCGCCGAGCGTCACGCGGGCGCGGGCCACCTCCACGGTCAGGACCATCGGGAAGGCTGCGCTGGACTCGGTCACGGCGATCTCCTCCACGCGCAGGGCTCCCTCCTCCTCGCGCCCGCGGAGGGCGAGCCCGGGCAGCAGCAGCGCGGCGCCGCGCCCGGGCGGCTCGTCGAGGAGGAGGACGTCGCCGGGCTCCAGGGTGGCGATCTCCGCGGCCGGGAGGTCGGCAGCGCCGTTCGCGAGCCCGGCCTCGACCTCGAGGGCCGCGATGCCGGGCGCGAGCTCCCCGGCCGGCGGGGCGAGGGCCGCCACCGCCTCGGCGGGAAGGAGCAGGCGGCAGCGGCCGCGGGCGGCGCCGGCCTCGACCGCGATCTCGACGGCCAGCGGGCTCGAGGGTCCGGCGCCGGCCCGGGCGAGCCGGGGCGCGAGCGCGGAGACCTCGGGCTCCTCCCCGGCGGCGGCCAGCGCCACGAGCAGGAGGAGGTCGAGCGCGGCCTCCTCCACCGGCGTGGCCTCGAGCGCCGGCGGCGCCTCGCCCGACCCTCCGGCGAGGAGGTCGAGGAGCCGGGGCGCGAGAGCGGCGTCGAGCTCGAGCGCGCCGGGGGCCGGGAGGGCGCCGAAGGACACGGTCCGGCGCACCAGGCCCGGGCCGGGGCCGGGCTCCGCGGGGACGGCGCGGCCCTCGAGGTGGACCGGAGCGCGGAGCTGGGCGGCGAGCGCGGCGGCCACGCGCTCGGCGACGCGGCGACCGAGCGCCGCGGCGGCCGGCGAGAGGGCGGCGAAGCCGCGGCTCACGGCCGGGAGGTCGAACGGCAGCACGGGCCTTCCGGGCTCCACGCGGCGTGCCCGCCGCGGCTCGCGCGGCGCAGGCGGCTGCGGGCCGGGCGCGTCCGCGCGGCGCGCCTGCGGCCGGCTCCCGGCCCCGGCGCCGCGGCGCCCCGGGGCCGTCCCGATCCCGGACCGGCCCGCGCCCGGGGCCGCCGGGGCCGGACGGGGACACGGCCGTCAGCGGGAGAGCCGCTCCTCGATCAGGCGGGCGAAGGCGGGAACGAGCCCGCCGCCGCCGCCGGCGGCCACCGCGCGGAGGCCGCGCGCGACCCGCGGACGCTCGAAGGCGGCGAGCGACGCCGCCAGGGCCCGCCGCGCGGCGGCGGACGGGCCGGCGAGCGCCGACGCCAGCGCCTCGAGGCGAGCAGCCCGGGTGGCGGCGAGGAGCTCCAGGACCCGGGTCCGCGCCGGCCCGCCCTCGGGCGGCTCCAGGCGAGCGGCGAGCTCGGCCGCGCGGTCCGGAGCGAAGAGCGCGGCCAGGGCCGCGAGCCGCTCGGCGCCGGTCACGGCACGCGGCCCGGCAGGCGGATCCACCCGCGGAGCGCCGCCCGTCCCAGGAGGAGCAGGGCGAAGCCACCGGCGACCGCGGCGACGGCGAGCGCCGGGGAGCGGGGGGGCGAGGCGGCGGGAAGCGCGGGCGGGGGCGCGGGGGCGTCGGCGAGCACGACCGAGACGCGCTCCGGCTCGAGTCCGAGGACCGCGCCGGCGACCAGCGCGCGGAGCCCGGGCGCCAGCGCCTCGACGCGGTCGCGGGACGCGGGGCGGACCTTCAGGAGCGCGGCAGCGCGCGGCGGCGCCGGGGGCGCAGAGCGGATCGGGTCCTCGGGCGGGACCGCGAGGTGCACCCGCGCCTCGACGACGCCGTCGAGGGCCTCGAGCGTGCGTCCCAGCTCGCCTGCCAGCGCGTGGAGGAGCCGGGCGCGCTCCTCGGCGGCCGTGGGAACGACGCTGCCCCTGGCGAAGGCGGCGGCGAAGCCGGTCGGACCCTCGCGGGGGAGCTCGCGGGAGGCGAGCACCTGGCGGGCTCGCGCCGCCTCGGCCGGCGGGACCTCGACGACGAATCCACCCTCGGAGCCCGGATCGCGCCGCACCTCCCCGCGGACGCCGGCCTCGTCGAGCGCAACCACGGCCCGGTTCGCCGCTCGCTCGTCGAGGCCGTGGAGGATCTCCGAGCTCCCGCAGGCGGCGAGGCCGAGGAGGCCGAGCAGGAGGGCCCGGAGGGTTCGCACCGCCCCGCTCAGACCTGCGTGTTCACGGCCTGCCGGACCGCCGCCGCACCCTGCTCCACCACCCTGGAGGCGAGCTCCAGCGTCTGCCCGGCCCGGTAGGCGTCGGCCTGGAGGGCGAGCAGCTCACCTGCGGTGAACGTCCGGCCGCGCCGGGCCTCGGCGAGCGCGGCGTCGAGCCGCTCGCGGGCCCGCTCCACGGCCTCGAGGAAGCGGGCGGCGGCCCGGGGCGCGGCCGCGGGTGCCGGGGCGGAACGGGCCCGCAGGACTTCTCCGAAGCTCGGGCGCGGAGCGACGGAGGCGAGGGCGGCGGCGGGCGCCGCGGCGCCCACGGGCAGGACGGGCACGGGGCGCTCCGCCTAGTGGATGTTGGCGATGGCCGCCCTGGCGGCGTCGTGCCGCGCCTTCATCACGTTGGAGATGGCGGTGAACTCGCGGCCCTCGCGCTGCAGCGCCTCTTGAAGATGGAGGTACTGGAGGTTGAAGCTCTGCGCCTGGAGCTGCAGCGCCCGCGTCGCCTCGAGGAGGTCCGGGCCATGGCCACCGGCCGCGCCCGGGGCAGGCGCCGGCGAGACCGCGGCGGAGGCGGCCGAGGCGACGGCGCCCCGGACGGCCCCGGCGAGGAGGGGCCCGCCGGGGACGATGGGAGCCGCGAGCGCCGCGGTGGCGGCGAGGCCGCGCGCGGCGCCGTCGGCGGCGGCCCGCAGGGCCGCGTCGAAGCGCGAGGGCTCGGCGCTGCGCTGCGCCGTGGGGGCGACGTGGACGGGGGTGACGGTGGACATGGGAGCTCCTTTCGGTCCGCCCGCCTCGCAGCGGCCGTGCCGCCGCCGGGCCCGTCCCGTCCCGGACCTGGCTCCCGGGCCCGTTCGCGCCGCCGCCCGGGAGTCCGCGGGCCATCCGGAGCCGGTCGCCTCGCTTCGGCATCGCAGGAGCTGCACCAACCCCCACGGGCGCGGATGCCGCCCCGGCAGGGTGTTCCCGCGGTGCTATGTTCCGCCCCGTGGGCGCTGCGGATCAGCTCCGGCGGATCTCCGACGCCGTCGTCGCCGTCCAGCGCCCCATCCGCATCCTCAAGGCCATCAACTGGGACCCGCGCGTCCACGAGCAGTTCTTCCGCGAGGGGGCGCGAGATCTGCCGCGGCCGGAGTATCCGGCGCTGGGCTTCGAGGCCAGGGCCAAGGTCCGCGAGCTCCGGGCGCTGAAGCGCCAGATCCGCGGCCACAACCAGGTCGAGGCGCTCCTGCGCCAGAAGTGCGACGAGTTCGTGCTCGTCGTCCGGCTCCTCGAGGCCCGCGGCACCCGGCGCTTCTTCGACCTCTCGCGCCGCCTCTACGGCGAGCCCCGGCAGCGCTTCCCCGACAACGACGCCGACAACCTGTCCATCGCGCGGATGTGGGCGGCTCGCCCCAGGCCCCGGCGCGAGGAGGCCGCCATCCCGGCGGAGGAGGCGGCGCGCCAGGTGAAGGAGCTCTGCGACCCGTACCTCGGCGGCAAGTTGAAGGTGCTGGTGCGCGCCCGGCTCACCGCCAACGCCGCCTCGGGGGCGACGCGGGTCACCCTGAAGAAGGGGATCCTGTTCACGGCGCGCCAGGTGCGGGCCCTCGCCCACCACGAGGGGCTCTGGCACGTGCTCACCTCGCTGAACGGCTTCGCCCAGCCGGTGCTCACCGTCCTGGGCGTGGGGCTGCCGCGCCACACCGAGTCGCAGGAGGGGGCGGGGGTGGTCTCCGAGTTCCTCACCGGCAACATCACCGACGAGCGCTACATCGAGCTCGGCGAGCGCACCATCTGCGTGGACATGGCGGCGCGCGGGGCCGACTACCTGGAGGTGTTCCGCTACCTCTCGGCGAAGTTCCCGCCGGAGCGGGCGGCGCAGCTCTGCGAGCGCGTCTTCCGCGGCGGCGTCGTCGAGGGGGGGGCGCCGTTCACCAAGGACGCCGCCTACCAGCGGGGCTACTGCCGCACCTTCAACTTCCTCCGCTCGGCGCTGGAGGACCGCGACCTGGACCTGGTGCGGGCCTTCCTGGCCGGGAAGATGAGCGTCGACGACGCCGAGCTGGTCCGCGACCTCGTCGAGGAGGGGCTGTGCGCCGGGCCGGTGCACCTTCCAGCCTGGTTCGACGACGTCGACCGGCTCCAGGCCATGGTCACGCACAGCGTGACCATGAACCGGTTCGACCTGCCGAAGGTCAGCCGCTACTACGCGCGGCGGCGGCAGCGGCGCGGGGCCGGCGAGGCCGGCGGCCGGGACGCCCCGTGAGCCCGGAAGAGGCGGCGCCGTCAGGCGGGGCGCCCGACCTTGGTGGCCTCGGCCACCTCGACCAGCCTCCCGGTCTTGACGTCGTAGATGTACCCGTGGATGGGGATGTAGCCGGGCACCAGCGGATGGCTGCGCAGCCGGCGCACGTCGCGGACCACGCTCTTCTCGCCGTCGTCGATGGTGAGCCAGTCGATGTACTCGCCCTCGCTGGAGCCGGGCCCCCTGCCCACGTCGTGCCAGCCGCTGGCGTCGACCCGGGCCGTGTCGAGGCTCTTCTCCAGGAGCGAGGTCATCACCTGTCCCGTGAAGGTCTGCATGCCGCAGTCGGTGTGGTGGATGACGAACCACTCGTCGGTGCCGAGCAGCTTGTGCGAGATCACCAGCGATCGGATGGCGTCGTCGCTGACGCGCCCGCCGGCGTTGCGGATGACGTGGGCGTCGCCCTCCTTCAGGCCGGCGTACCTGGCCGGATCGAGCCTGGCGTCCATGCAGGTGAGCACCGCGAAGTGGCGTGCCGGCGGCATGGCGAGCCGCCCCTTGTCGCCGAAAGTCCTGGCGTAGGCCTCGTTGGCCGCGAGTACCTCTTCCCTCGTCGTCGTGCTCATCGCTCGTCTCCCCGGCTCCCCTCCTCGCGTTCAGCGCCCATCCTTAATAACGGACGCATGTCCGTCAACACGGACTAGCTTCCCAGGTGGGGCTCGGCGCCCTTCGCTCTTCAGCGGCGAAGCAGTCGCATCCGGGGTTCGCCCGGACGGCACACGCGGAAGAAGGGTTTGTCGCCGCGGTGGCACCAGGGCGGGCCGGGCACGAACCCGGCCACATCGAGGTCCGGTGAATCACTTCCGTCCCCCAGCCCCATGATCCGGATCTTCAGGGCGATGAGGCCGCTGCTGTGCTTCTCGTCGGCGAACGGTTTGACGGGATAGACCTGCAGCCACTGGGGACCCCCCTCGCTGCGCGGCCACCATTCCCCCATGGTCTGCCAGCCCCCATTCCGGGTCCCCACCTCGACGGTGGCTCTCGCGTCCGACCTGCTCGTGTAGCGGACGATGGCGGTGAACTTCTCTTCCATGTCCACCTCGAGACCCTCGGGCTCGTTCTTGGGGACGAACCGGAGGACGGCGACGGCTCCTTGGCCCCGGCGGAGGTTCACGAGCCGCGCGGGCTTCGTGGGGTTCGGTACGTCCCTGGGCGGCCGCCTCACGGATACCGGGTCGAAGGATCCGACGCACGACTCGCGATCACATGGGCCAAACTGGCCATGACCGATGTCCCCTTCCTTGAGCGCCTGCATGGTGAGCGTGGGAACGACCGTCTCGTCGAGCGCCTCGATGTTCACCAGCCGCGGCGCGTGCACGAACAGCGGCCTCCAGACCTCGCCGGTACCGCAGTCTCCGACCGTGGGATTCTCGCCGGGGCGCACGCACACCTTGTCGTCGCCGTAGTCGGGGTCGGAACCGCCGGGCGGAGGGCGCGCGTGGAAAGCGCCGAGTCTCCGGGCGGCGCGGTACCGCAGCCCGCCCGCGGTCGCGAGGGTCTCGGCGTCGAAATCGAGCGTCCGACCGAGAGCGACGTTGGGGGGCCACCACCGGGTGCCGGGACCGTAGCCGTCGGGCAGGTTGAGGCTCTGCGTGAAGCTCCTCTCCAGGTCTTCCCTGCTCGGCTTCCGCCTGGCCACCTTCGGCAACCCACGGTTGTCGATGTTGAAGTTGAGGAGGTCCGCGAAGAAGACGCCTTCGGGATAGCCCATCGCCCAGCGCTCACCGGCCGTGGTCTCCAGTCGCCCGGGCGGGTTGCCACGGATCGAGACGTACTCGTGCGACCCTCGCACGTTGGCGTGCGCCATGAGGCAGGCCGAGACCCACTTGCCCTCGTCCGGCAACAGGGAGAGCTGCTGGGTCTTCCCGCCCCGGAGGCCTGCGAGGAATTGCCTCAGGGACGGCGCGAGCCCGAAAGCCCCGCTCCAGACCCACCTCGTACCCAGGGAGATCACCACCGTCCTGTCGAAAGCGCAGGCGACGAAGTACTGCATCGCACCGCCGCGCTCGACTGGGTCCTCCTCGA
>DATBLK010000345.1:0-12794 GCA_036555405.1 Anaeromyxobacteraceae bacterium | reverse complement strand
GTCGGGGCGCTTGTCGGGGCGGTACCCCTTCACCCGCGCGAACCGCAGGGCCAGACCGGCGGGGTAGCGCGGGCTCGCCTGGACGCCGTCGAAGGCCACCTCCACGACCAGCTCGGGCCGCACCTGCACGACCTGGCCGTCGTCCGCCACCGCCAGTCCGCGCAGGCGCTCGGTCTGCCAGGCGAGCATCTCGTCGGTGAGCCCCTTGAACGTCTTCCCCAGCATGGCGAAGCCGCCGCCCTCCGGGTCGCGGGCGCCCAGGTGCAGGTTGGAGAGCCACCCGCGGCGCCGCCCGTGGCCCCACTCGGCCGCCAGCACCACCAGGTCGAGCGTGCGGGCGGGCTTCACCTTGAGCCAGGCGCCGCCGCGGGACCCGGCGGCGTAAGGGGCGGTGAGCGACTTCGCCACCACGCCCTCGTGGCCGAGCCGGAGCGCCTCGGCCAGGAAGGCCTCCGCCGCCGCGACGTCGGCGGTGACCACGCGCCGGACGAGGAGCGGGGCGGGCACGGCCGCGGCGAGCGCGGCGAAGCGCTCCGCGGCGGGACGGGAGAGGAGGTCCTGGCCCCCGGCGTGGAGCGCGTCGAAGAAGAAGACCGAGAGCGGTAGCTCGGCCCGCAGCCGATCGACGTCGAGCCTGCGGCCGAACCGCCGCATGGTCTCCTGGAAGGGACGGGGCCGGCCGCCCGGCTCCAGGGCCAGGGCCTCGCCGTCGAGGATCAGGCTGGGGGCGGTGAGCGCCTGCGCCGCCCCGGCCACCTCCGGCACCGCCGCCGTCACGTCGAGCAGCGAGCGCGTGAAGACGCGCACCTCCCCGCCCGACTTGTGCACCTGGACCCGGGCGCCGTCGAGCTTGTGCTCGAAGGCCGCCTCGCCCAGCGCCTCCAGCGCCTCGGCGACGCCGGCGGCGCTGCCGGCCAGCATCGGCCGCACCGGCTCGAGGAGTCGCAGGCGGAAGCGCCCGAGCCCGGCCGCGCCCCGGGAGAGCACCGCCGCCGCCACGCCGGGGAGCCCGCCGAGCATGGCGGCGGCGCGCACGTCCGCGGCGGGAATGGAGGCCGCGCGGGCGACCGCCTCGACGAGCAGCCCCTCGAGCGCGCCCTGGCGCAGCTCGCCGACGAGGAGGCGGGAGAGGAACTCCTGCTCGCCCCGGGTCGCCCGGGCGAGGAGGGAGCCGAGGAGGCGGCTCCGCTCGGCCGCCGCGCCGGTCCCGCCCACCGCGGCGAGGCGGCCCAGCGCCTCGTCCACCTCGGCGAGCGCGAGCGACGGCTCCGCCGCCGGCGGCGCGCCGGCGAGGGCCTGGCGCAGGAGGGCCCAGCCCACGTTCAGCCGATCCTGCCTCGGCGCGCCCGCGAGCCAGCTCGCGCCGGCGGCGGCCTCCCCCGGCTCGAGCCGGCTCAGGCAGTCGGCGAGGAGAGCCACCTTGGCGAGGCGGCTGCGCGTCTCCCCCACGGCGCGGGAGCACTCGGCCAGGGTGGAGAGCAACATGGCGCGGCGGCTCAACCGGTCGAGCCCCTCGCGGCCGCGCGCGCCAGCACCAGCGATTGCAGCGACCAGCCGACGGGCCCCCGTTCGTCCCAGAGCCGGCTGTGCGCGACCCCGACCCCGACGCCCTCGTTCGCGGTCTCCGCCTCGAGGCAGACCCACTCGCCGACGGGTTGACGGTGGAGCGCGACCGTCAGGTCGGGGTTGATCACCGACATCTCGCGGGGATCCACCTCCCAGCTCACCCCGTGCACCGAGTCCACGGCGCACAGGAGGCGCTCGAGCGGCGAGGCCGTCTCGCCGTCGACCAGCGGGACCCGGGGCCGCATCCAGACCGCCGCCGGGCCGGCGCCGAAGCGCCCGCGTCCGAAGCGCAGCTCCATCGCCGTGTGGTACCCGACGGGCCAGCGGAAGAACGGGAAGCCCTCGGCACCGGAAGCCTGCTCGCCGGGGAGCGGCGGGGGCGGGTCGCCGGCGGGGCCGGGGGGAGGCGGCTCGACGGGCGATGTCGCCAGGAGGAGCAGGCTGGCGGTCATCACCACGGTGCCCGACGGGTCGACGATGGCGCCGCGGGCCCGCTGCACGCGGCGGCCGCCCCCCGGCGCCTCGAGCTCGAGGCGGAGCGGCGCGATGGGGATCGGCCGGAGGAACTCGATGGCCGCCCGCCCCAGGAGCCGGTCGGGCTGCCGGGCCACCAGCCTCCCGACGAGCAGGGCGGTCGGCGGGCCGCCGTGCTGGTGCGACGCGCTCCACGGGCCGCGCGTCGCCTCGGTGGACTCGTAGAGACCGTCGCCGCGGCGGACGTAGAAGCTCATTCGGCCACGATGGTACCCCCAAGCGCCGGCGGCGCGCCCGGGTGCGCTACCCTGGGGCGGCGATGGCCCGGCGATC
Organism: Anaeromyxobacteraceae bacterium; assembly: GCA_036555405.1. GTDB lineage: Bacteria > Myxococcota > Myxococcia > Myxococcales > Anaeromyxobacteraceae > DATBLK01. The sequence continues at coordinate 10,421 of DATBLK010000345.1, read as the reverse complement.
GCCGCCCCGCGAGATCCGCATCGGCGTCTCCGCCTGCCTCCTCGGCGAGCGCGTCCGCTGGGACGGCGGCCACGAGCGCAGCGCCGCGGTCGCGGCGCTCGGCCGCCGCTTCGCGCTCGTCCCGGTCTGCCCCGAGGTCGAGGCGGGCCTGGGCGTGCCCCGCCCGCCCATCCGCCTCGAGCGGCGCCGGTCCGGCGTCCGGCTCGTCGACCCGGCGAGCGGCGCCGACCACACCGCCGCCATGAGGCGCTGGGCTCGCTCGCAGGTCGCGGTCCTGCGGCGCCTGGGGATCGCCGGCTTCGTGTTCAAGGAGCGGTCGCCGTCCTGCGGCCTGGAGCGCATCGAGGTGACCGGCGCGCGCGGCGCGAGGCGCGACGGGACCGGTCTGTTCGCGGCGACGCTGCGGGCGGCGATGCCGCGCCTGCCGCTCGTCGAGGCCGAACGCCTAAGCGACGCGGCCGCCCGCCGCCGCTTCGTCGAGGGGGTGCTGGCCTACGGGCGGAAGGGAACGCGCCCCTCACCCAAGGGCGTCGCCGCGGCAGGCGAGCCGCCCTCTTCCCGGCTGGTACCGGGGAGAGGGCCTCGACAACGGCCTACCGGCCGCGCACCGCGCGCACCGCGGCGGCGGCGGCGCTGAAGACGCCCGGGACCTGCGACTCCTCGAGGCAGGAGAAGGCGACCCGGAGCTCGCGCTCGCGGAGCGCGATGGTCCCCACCCCGTGCTCGTCGAGGAGCCGGAGGCGCACCGCGTCCGCGTCCACGCCCTTCAGGCGCAGGCACATGAAGTAACCGCTGTTGAACGGGTACACGTCCCAGCAGTCGGCGTACTCGGGCCTCCGGCACTCGCGCGCGGTCACGGCGGCGCGGCCCCGGAGCACCGCCACCTTCTCCGCCTGCTGCGCGCGGAACTCCGGGTCGGCGATCGCCCTGAGGACGATGGACTGGCCCGGGTTCGAGACGTTCGACACGTAGGCGCGGATGAGGCCCGCGGTCTTGTCCTCGAGAGCCCTGTAGGCCGCGGCAGTCCCGTTCCGGACGCCGAAGGTGATGAAGCCGACGCGCAAGCCCCAGACGAACTCCTCCTTGGTGGCCCCGTCCACCTTGATGGCGAGGAGGTTGTTCGACGCGGCCGCGAGCTTCCCGAAGATCGACTCCCGGGAGCAGGCGTCGTCGAAGAACATCCCGTAGTAGGCGTCGTCGACGCAGACCACGAGCCTGGTGCCGGCCTCCGCCTCGGCAGCCAGCGCCCGGGCGATGGCCTCGCTCTCGGCCCGCGTCGGCGTGTAGCCCGACGGGTTGTTGGGGAAGTTCAGGGAGACGACGACCTTCCTGCCGCGGTGCCGCGCCAGCGCCGCCGCGAAGGCCGGCACGTTGAAGCCCGTCAGCCTCTCGTCGAAGAAGGGGAAGTACTCGAAGCGGGCGCCGAGCCTCGTCTCCCAGTTGAGGTTGTAGTTCTCCCAGAGGAGATCCGGGGTGAGGACCGCGTCGCCGGGGTCGAGGAAGAGGTCGCCCGCGAGCCCGATGCCGTGGGTGAGGGCGTTCGTCACCACCGGGTTCGAGAGCCGCTGGTCTCCGAGCGAGGGCGTCTCGGCGCGCTGCTTCCTCGCCCAGGCGGCGCGAAGGTCGACCCGCCCGTAGCTGGGCGCGTAGTCGAAGATCTCGGCCGGCGCGAGCCCCTGGTAGTACTTCAGCACGCAGGCGAGGTGCATGGGCATGCCGTTCTCGACGGCGATGCCCACCGTGGCGTTCGCGGTCCTCGCCTTCTGCTTCGCCTCGGCGCCCTGCGCCAGGATGCCCTTCGCCGGGAAGAAGAATCGCCTGCCGCGCTCGCTCAGCATCGCCAGCACGACGGGGCAGTCCCTTCCCAGCGCCTCGTTGGCGGCCTGCGCCAGGGGGTGGAGGGCGGTGGGGCTCATGGCGGGCTCCCGAGGTTCCAGATCGCGGACGGCGTGGGACGCACGAGGGTGCACGACCCCGGGCAGGCGGTCAACGGGAGCGTGCCGAGCGCCAGGCGTGTGCGCCCAGGCAGAGCGCGGCCAGCGCCTTCGCGATCTCGTCGAGGGTCGAAGGGCTTGTCGCGGCATCGCGGGTCCGCGCGACATCGCCTCGCGGGACGCCCGAGCCGGGTCCACACCCCGGGTGGTTCCGTGCCGCCCGCCAGGATCTGCGGTAAGAAGGGCCTCGGCGAGCGGCGCCGAGGTCCTCCGATCGACACCGGATCGGAGAACGGCGCGACGCCCTCCCGGCCGCCCGGCCCTACCCAGAACCCACGTCGGCGAGGGATCCATGCGCAGGGAATCCGGTTCGAAGCGGAACGTCTACACCGAGGTGATGGGGCACTTCCACGCCGCCGCCGACCTCATCGGCATGGACCGGCGCGTCCGGCTCGAGCTCGAGGAGCCCGACTTCGAGCACATCTTCTACGTCACCGTGGACCTCCGCGACCGGCTCGTGCCCCTGACCGACACGGCGGACGAGGAGCGCTACAAGGACCTCCCCGCCTCGGGCGTGAAGGCCGGCGACGCGCTCGAGCCGCTCGCCAACGGCCACTTCGTGCTGCACCGGCGCGCCCTGCTGCAGGCCGACATCACCATCCGCGACGGCGTCATCCGCATCCCGAGGAAGGGGCTCTTCCGTTTCCAGAAGGGCGAGCCGCGCAAGTTCAAGGCCTACCGCATCCAGCACAACATGGTCCGCGGCCCCTACAAGGGCGGCATCCGCTACCACCGGGACGTCTCCCTCGACCTCTTCAAGGCGCTGGCGGCGGAGATGACCTGGAAGACGGCCATCGTGGAGGTGCCCTTCGGGGGGGCCAAGGGCGGCATCCGCATCGACCCCGCCGCCTACTCGCGCGAGGAGATCGAGCACCTCACGCTCCGTTACATGTACAAGCTCCACAACCTGCTGGGGCCGTTCCGCGACATCCCCGCGCCCGACGTGAACACGAACCCCGAGATCATGGCCATCATGATGCGCCAGTACACCGACGCGGAGCGCGACCGGCACGCTTCCCGCGGCGTGGTCACCGGCAAGGACGTCCGCATCGGCGGCTCCGAGGGACGGCTGAAGGCCACCGGGCAGGGCGTCGTCTACTGCATCGAGGAGTGGGGCCGGGAGAAGGGCCTCTCCCTCCCCGGCACCCGGGTCATCGTCCAGGGCTTCGGCAACGTCGGCTCGGCCGCCGCCGAGATCCTCCACGCCCTGGGGGCGCGGGTCGTCGCCGTGAACGACGCCTTCGCCACCGTCTTCGAGGAGAAGGGGCTCGACGTCCCGGCGCTCGTCGAGTGGACCACCCGGAAGGACAACCTGCGCCGGACCGTCGAGGGGTTCCCCGGCGGCACCGCCATCTCCAAGAAGGAGTTCTGGGAGCTGCCGGCCGACATCGCCATCCCGGCGGCGCTCGGCGACGAGATCGACGGCGAGGTGGCCGCCCGGCTCAAGGTGAGGCTCGTCGCCGAGGGAGCGAACGGGCCGACCACCCCGGAGGGCGACGAGGTGCTCCGCTCCCGCGGCATCGACGTCATCCCCGACATCGTCGCCAACGCCGGCGGCGTCACCGTCTCCTACTACGAGTGGCTCCAGAACCAGCGCCTGGAGAGGTGGACCGAGCAGGACGTCCTGAGCCGGCTGGAGCGCGCCATGAAGGTGAACTTCGCCATCGTCCGCGACATCGCCGAGGACCGCACCCGCCGCACCCCGCTCTACGACTCGCGCCGCTTCGCCGTCGGCAAGAAGGTGGACATGCGGACCGCGGCGCTGGTGCTGGCGCTGAAGCGGATCGAGGCCCACTACCTCCTCGAGGGCTTCAGCCAGTAGGGCGGGGGCTCGCCGGGCTCGTCCTCTACCCCTCGTCCCCGCACACCTCGGCGAGGAGGCGCTCGCGCCGCGCCTCGAGGAGGGCCCCGACGCGCCGCAGGGTCGTCAGGTACGCGGCCCAGGCCGCGGCGGCGGCGGCAACCCAGCCGCCCACCAGGACCCAGGGCTCGTCGAGCCGGGCGGCGAGGAGCGCCGGCAGCGCCAGCAGGCCCACCGCGCCGGAGACGATGGCCATCCCCGCGAGCCCGGAGAGCGCCGGCAGGTTCTTCGCCCGCCGCAGGGTGAAGCCGGAAGCGCGAGGATTCCAGATGGAGACCAGGTTGCCCGCGCCGAGGAGCATGGGGCCGAGCGCCAGGTGGAGCGCGGCCGCGCCGGCGAGCGCCCAGGTCGGCGGCCAGCCGCCCGCGGCCACCGCGGCCGCGGCCGCGCCCGCGAGGAGCGCGGTGGCGTAGGCCGCCATCGCCAGGTTCTTGCCGGCCAGGACGCGCCGGGGCTCGAGCGGGGCGAGGAAGAGCGCCCGGGCGCCGCCCCGGTCCCAGCCGAAGGCGTTGAGCCACAGGTCCTGCGGCACCATCCAGGCGAGGACGGTGAGCCCGAAGAGCGGCAGGGCCCGCAGCACCGGGGCGTCCGGGGGAAGGAGCGGCGCCAGCTTCCAGGCGGCGAGGCCGCCCAGGGCGGGGACGAGGAGGAGCCCGATCCGGCCGACCGGGTGGCGGAGCAGGTAGCGGAGCTCCTTCTCGACGACCGGCCCCACGAACCCGGGCCAGGCGCGCCCGGGCGCGGCTCCGGCGCCGGACCGGGGCGGCGCCGCGCCCGTCTCGCCCGAGAGCGCCGCCCGCAGCGCCAGGCGCCAGGCGAGCCACCCGGTGGCGGCGGCCGCCGCCGCCAGCGCCGCCAGGAACGGGAGCGCCGGGACGACCCGGCCGGCGTAGAGGTGTTGCGCCGCCCCGGCGGCGAGCGCCGGCGGGAAGAAGACCCACCGTGCGCGCCTGAGCACCGCCAGCAGCTCCGGCCACGAGGCGCGCGAGGCGGCGGCGAGCCCGATCCAGCCGGCGAGGCCGGCGACGATGGCGAGCTCGCGGAGGAGGCGCAGGCGGGAGAGGCGCCCCAGCAGCTCCTCGAGGAGGGCGATGAGCGCCGCCGAGGCCGCGGCGAAGAGCGCCAGGTCGAGCCCCAGCGGGAGGAGCCAGGCCCCGGGGCGGGCAGCCATGGCCCCCGCGAAGGCGCCGACGAGCAGCGTGAGCCAGAAGACCGCGAAGGGATCGCCGACGAGCCCGGCGACGAGCCCGAGGAGCCAGACGCGGCCGGGCCGGAGCGGGTAGCCGAGGAACCGGCGCAGGTCCAGCGACTCCCGATCGGCGAGGACCAGCGCCACCGCCGTCCAGGCCTGCCAGATGCCGAAGAACATCGCCGCCACCGGCACGTCGACGCGCAGGCCCACCCCGGCGCGCGCGGTGCGGAAGCTCCCGGCGGCGACGAGGCCGGCGAAGACCAGAGCCGCCGGGAGGACCAGGACCCAGGTGATCACCCTGGCCACCCCCTCCGCCGGGCCGCCGGCGTCCTGGAGCCGCCGCACCAGCAGCCGGAAGCGAAGCTCCAGCAGCGGCGCCAGGCCGGGGAGGCGCGGTCCCGTCACCGCGCCGGCCCGCCGGGCGCGCCCAGCCAGGAGAGCGCCTGCGGCGCCGGCCGCTCGTCGCCCACGGTGCGGAGGAACGCCTCCTCCAGCGTCCCGGTGGCGCGGACCTCGGCGAGCGTCCCCTGCGCCAGGAGCCGCCCGCGGTGGATGATGCCGACGTGGGTCGCGAGCCGCTCCACGACCTCCAGGACGTGGCTGGTGAGGAACACCGTCATCCGGCCGCCGGCCACCAGGTCCTGCAGCATCCGGCGGATGCCGGTCACCGCCAGCGCGTCGATGCCCTCGAAGGGCTCGTCGAGGAACAGGACCCGCGGGCCGTGGATCAGGGCGCAGCCCAGCGCCAGCCTCTTCTTCATCCCGTGGCTGTAGTCCTGGACGAGCTTCCCGGCGTCGGCCGCGAGCTCGAGCGCCTGGAGGAGCTCCGCGGCGCGGCGCGCGGCCGTTCCACGGTCGAGCCCGTAGAGCTGCCCGTGGATCCTGAGCTGCTCGGCGCCGGTGAGCCGCTCGAAGAGCGAGAGCCCGTCGGGAACCGAGCCCACCGTCGCCTTGGCGCGGAGCGGCTCGCGGGCCAGGTCGAGCCCCAGGATCCAGGCGCTCCCGGCGGTGGGGGCGAGCAGCCCGGTGAGCATGCGCATGGTGGTGCTCTTCCCGGCGCCGTTCGGGCCGAGGAAGCCGTAGAACGCCCCCTCGGGCACCGCGAGGTCGAGCGCCTCGACCGCCGGGCGGCCGTCGAAGTGGCGGCAAAGGCCCCGGGATTCGACGGCGAGCATCCGGGTCGCGTAGCACGCGACCCGCCCGGCGGCAAACGGACTCCGCCGGGCGCGGGCGCGCCTCCGTCAGTGAACGACCGCGGGCGCCTCCCCCACCGCCTCGAAGTAGAGCAGGCGCAGGCCCATGCCGCGCACCGCCGCGTGCGTCGGCGCGCCGTCGGCGAGGCGGCCGAGCAGGTGGCACACGTACCGGACCTCGGCGACCGCGCTCATCTCGCCCCACTGCGAGGGGAAGGTCACGCGCACCTGGCTCCCGAGCGGCTGCGGGTCGGCGGTCTCCACGAACATCCCGCCCTCGGAGATGTTCCGGCCCACGCCCATTCCGCCCCCGCGGTGGCCCTCGAGCCAGACCGGGAACGCCTTGTCGAGGCGCGGCGTCCTCCGGCGATCGCCGATCTGGCCTCGCGCCTCCACCGGCTCCCGGTCCTGCGGCATCTCCGCCTCCCGCCGATCTGGCGCCCCGAGCCTAGCCTGTGGGGGAATGTAGTCAAAGAAACGACCCTGGCGCACCCTGGCGGCGTGGCATCATCGCGGCGTGGGTCCTGCCTGGTCGCGTCTCGCCCGCGCCGTCGTCCTCCTCGCCGCCGTCCCTCCCCTCTCCGCGTCCGCCGACGAGGCCCTCGAGGCCCTTCGCCGGCAGGCCGAGCCGGTGGAGAGCCTCGCCACCTTCGTCGAGCGCTACGTGGGGCGCTGCCGGGACGGCTTCGAGCGGGCGGCCTGCGAGGCCAACGTCAAGGCGGCGCGGAAGGCCGCGGACGGCAAGCTCTTCGCCGCGGTGCTCGCCGAGCGGGCGAGGGAGGTCGTCCGCGCCGAGCGGCGCGGCCGCAGCTTCCGCTTCCTGGTCACGCCCTTCATCGACGCCGACGGCCTCGCGCTCACGCACGGCGAGCCGCGCCTCGACGCCCGGGGTCGGCCGGCAATCGGTCTCCTGGTCGTCGACGCGGCGCCGGCCGTGCCCGAGGAGGCGGTGGAGGCGGCCCTGCGCACCGGCCGGCTGGAGATCGAGATCCTGTTCCGGCCCGAGGGCGCCTGGAAGCTGCGGCGCCCCGACGGCGGGTGGTACGAGGGAGTGCGGGCGCGCTTCGCGGCGCTGCGGCTCGTCGACGGCCGCACCGGGGCGGAGATCGCCGCCAGGCGGCTCTGACCTCACTTCTCCTTCTTCGCTCCCCCGATCTTCACCGGCAGGAAGAGCGCCTGATCGCGGCGCCGAACGCGCAGGAGCGCGAGCTCGCCGGCCTTGAGCTTGCCGACGGCGCTCCCGAGCTCGTCCACGGTGCGCACCGGCTTCCGGTTCACCTCGATGACCAGGTCGCCGCGGCGGACGCCGGCGCGGTCGGCCGGGCCGTCCTCGGTGACGCCGGTCACCACCACGCCGCGCTCGTCCGGGACGCGGAGCTCCCGCGCCAGCTCGGGCGTCAGCGGGGCCACCCGCAGCCCCAGCTTCTCGTCCTTGCGGGCGGGGCGGCCGCCTTCCTGGTCCTCGTCGCTCTCGGTCCCGCGGGCGAGCCGATCCTCGTCGGGGCGCGGCGCCACCGTCACCGCCAGCGTCTTCCTGTGCCCGGAGCGCAGGAGCACGAGATCCGCCTTGCCGCCCGGCCGGACCGAGGACACGGCCCGGGTGAGCGGACCGGCGCCGTCCACCGCCTTGCCATTCACCTGGACGACGATGTCGCCCGCCTCCACCCCGGCCCGGGACGCGGGCGAGTCCGGCATCACGCTCTGGACCAGCGCCCCCTTCGTGCCCGTCGGCGCCGCGAAGGCCTGGGCCAGCTCCGGCGACAGGTCCTGCACCGAGACGCCGAGGTAGCCGCGCGCCACCCTGCCCTTGTCGAGGAGCTGGGGGATGAGCGCCTTGGCGGTGTTGACGGGGACGGCGAAGCCCAGCCCCTGGCCGAGCTGCGGGGAGATGATGGCGGTGTTGATGCCCACCACCTCGCCCTTCATGTTGAAGAGCGGGCCCCCCGAGTTGCCCTGGTTGATGGCGGCGTCGGTCTGGATGAAGTCGTCGAACGCGTTGCCGGTCAGGGTCCGGTCCTTGGCCGAGACCACGCCGAAGGTCACCGACTCCCGGAAGCCGAAGGGGTTGCCGATGGCCACGACGAAGTCGCCCTGCTCCAGGGAGTCCGAGTCCCCCAGCGGGACGGTGGAGAGGCCGCTGGCCTTCTCGAGCTTGAGCAGCGCCACGTCGGTCGCCGCGTCGCGGCCCACGACCTTGGCCTCGAACTCGCGGCCGTCTGCGAGCCGCACCTTGATGTCGGAGGCGTTCTGGACCACGTGGTTGTTCGTGAGGACGTAGCCGTCGGGGTTGATGACGAAGCCCGACCCCAGGCTCTGGCCCTTGTACTCGCGGGGCCCGGGGCCGAAGAAGCGGAAGAAGTCCGGCTCGTCGTCGTCGTCCCCCGGGCGGGGCCCCCGGAGGAAGGGGTGCGGGTTCTTGATGACGGTGGTGGTGGAGACGTTCACCACCGCCGGCTTCACCGCCTTCACGAGCGGGGCCAGCGAGGCCGCGCCCGGGACCGCCGCGGCCGGCAGCGGGGTGCCCCCTCCCTCGCGCCAGATGGGCGGCTTCTGCGCACCCGGGTCGGCGCGCCCGTTGCTCGAGCAGCCCAGCGCGATGGCCAGGGCGGTGGCGATGGCGCCCGTTGCGATGACGATGCGACGCATGGTCCTCCTCCGTTCGGTTCCCGAACCCGTAGGGGGAAAATCTATTCCGGGGCCGCGCCGCCCGCCACGCGGGCGTCGTCACAGGTCCAGGAGCCTGGCGATGGTCTTCTCGTCCGCGGCGGGGAACTGGTAGTCGTCGAGCTCGTCGGGACGCACCCAGCGGTGGTCGTGGACCTTGAGGTTCCGGATGGCGCCGCCCTGCAGGCGGCACCGGTAGACGCAGAAGTCGATGTCGTAGGCCTCGTAGGAGTGCTCCACGTGGATGGCCCGCGCCCCCACCTCGACGGCGATGCCCATCTCCTCGTGGAGCTCGCGGGCCAGCGCCTCCTCGTCGCTCTCGCCCGCCTCCACCTTGCCGCCGGGGAACTCCCAGAGGAGCGGCAGGGTGGCCTTCGGCGAGCGCTGGGTGATGAGGTAGCGCCCGTCGCGCTCGATCATCGCACCCACGACCCGGATCTTCAGCCGCATCGCGCCTCGCCCGCGCCCGGCCCTCCGCCGGCCCGGCGCCGGCGCGCATTGTAGAATCGGCCCGGGACGTCGTCCATCCGCCCCTGCCGCGGGCGCGCTACGGCGGCTCGCCGCGCGGGTAGGATCCGAGCAGGTGCAGGCCGTGGACGCGCTCGAGCACCCCGGCGAGCGCCTGGGCCCCTGGCGCGTCCTGCCGGTGCCCCTCGAAGTCGAGGAAGAAGATGTAGTGGCCCATGGCCCGCTTGTTGGGCCGGCTCTCGATCTTGGAGAGGTTGATGCCCCGGCGGGCGAACTCGCCCAGGACCTCGTGGAGGCCGCCGGGCCGGTCGCGGTCGAGCGTGAAGGCGATGCTGGTCCGGTCGCGGCCGGTGGGCCGCTCGTCCTCGCGCATGACCAGGACAAAGCGGGTCACGTTGGCGTCGCCGTCCTGGATGCCTTCGCGCAGCACCTCGAGGCCGTAGCGCTCCGCGGCCGCCCGCGACGCCACCGCGGCCGCCCCCGGCTCGGAGGCGGCGCGCCGGGCGGCGTCGGCGGTGGAGGGCGCGTGCTCGTGGGCGGCGCCCGGCAGGCGGGCGCGCAGGAAGACCTGGCACTGGGCGAGCGCGATGGGCACGGAGACGACCCGCCGGACCTCCTCGAGCGCCGTCCCCGGACGGACGAGGAGGTTCTGCCGCACCGGCAGGAAGACCTCGCGGCGGATGCGGAGCCCCGGCCGGTGGACGAGCAGGTCGAGCGTGGCGCTGACGGTGCCCTCGAGGCTGTTCTCGATGGGGAGCAGCGCCGCGTCGCACTCGCCGCGGAGGGCCGCCTCGAACGCCTCGGCGATGGTCGGGAGGTCCCGCCGCTCGGCGCCGGCGGCGAGGTCGCAGAGCGCCAGGGCCTCCTCGCTGAAGGTCCCGGGAGGCCCGAGGTAGGCGACCCGCATGGGAGCGGCAATCTACCACGGGGGCGGCCCTCAGGAATCCGGCGCCCCGGCCGTCTCCGCGAGCGGCAGCACCACGGTGAAGGCCGCGCCCTTGCCGGGCGCGCTCTCGACCCGCACCGCCCCGCCGAGCCGCTGGACGATC
>DATBLK010000333.1:0-12759 GCA_036555405.1 Anaeromyxobacteraceae bacterium | reverse complement strand
GATCGTCCGCCTCGAGTTCCCCGGCAAGCGGCTCGTCCTCGGGGGCGCGCTCGCCATCGCGATGTTCCCGGTCGTCTCGCTGGTGGGCCCCCTCTTCGACCTGTGGCGGACGGTCGGTCTCTACGACACCTGGCCCGGGCTCGTCCTCCCATACCTCTCCTTCACGCTTCCGCTCTCGATCTGGGTGCTCTCGGCGTTCTTCGGCGAGATCCCGCGGGAGCTGGAGGAGGCGGCGCAGATCGAGGGAGCGACCCCGTGGCAGACGTTCCGCAAGGTGACCGTCCCGCTCGCCGCCCCGGGCGTGTCCACCGCCGCCGTCCTCGCCTTCCTCTCCGCCTGGAACGACTTCGTGTTCGGGATCTCGCTCACCTCCACCGACCGCGCCCGCACGGTCCCGGCTGCGCTGGCCTTCTTCACCGGCGCCTCGCAGTTCCAGGAGCCAGCGGCGGAGATCGCGGCGGCGGCGGTGGTGGTCACGGTCCCGGTGATCGCGCTCGTGCTCGCCTTCCAGCGGCGGATCGTGGCCGGCCTCACAGCCGGCGCGGTGAAGGGGTGACGCCTTCGCCGGCGGTCCGGTCGACATGTAGCCGTCTCGCGCACAGCGTCCCCGGCCCGTTGGTGGGTTGCCGCACCGCGGCGGCGCGGGTATTCGGAGCGGGTCGTCTCATGATCGAGCGACGCGGTCCGCCCGACGGAGGCCCGCCACCTCAGGGAGCTCCCATGACCGAGACCCGGACCCGATCGCTGCTCCTCCTCGCCGCGGCGAGCCTCTCCGCCTGCGACGCCACGGCCACGGCGTACGGGCTCGCCCAGGGGGTGTCCATCGCGGTGGAACCGCCGGCCGCCTGGGTCGCGCCGGCGGAGACGGCGTCCTTCCGTGCCACCGTGACCGGGGCCGTCGACACCGCGGTCGCCTGGTCGGTCGAGGAGGGCGCGCCGGGCGGCTCGGTCACGCCCGCGGGCCTCTACACGGCGCCACCGACGCCGGGGATCTACCACGTCGTCGCGACCGCCAATGCGGACAGCTCGGTTCGCCAGGCCGCCACCGTGACGGTCGCCACCCCGTCGCCGCTGTCCGTCGCCACCGCCTCGCTCCCCGACGGCACGGCAGGGAGCTCGTACTCCGCCACGCTGGCCGCGACGGGCGGGACGGGCCCCTACGCGTGGTCGGTGACGGCCGGGTCGCTGCCGGCCGGCCTGTCCCTGGCCGCGGCCACCGGGGTGATCTCCGGGTCGCCGACGACCGCGGGGACCTCCGCCTTCACGGTGCAGGTCACGGACTCGGCAGCGCGCACCGCGACCGCCGGCCTCGGGATCACCGTGGCGGCGGCCGGCGCGATCGATCAGAGCATCCTGCCCGCCGCCTTCCGGACGGCCTGGAACCCGGGCATCCCCGGCGGCATCCCCGGGGACAACGACCCGGTGCGGCCCGCGACCGTCTGGCTGCCGGCGGGAAACCCCTACGGCGGGTACTCGGTCAACCCGGCGCTGGCCGGGACCGCCAACGCCGCGGCGTTCACCTCGTCCTTCCAGGCGGCCATCAACGCCGCGGGCGCCGCGGCCACGCCCGCGAGCCGGAAGATCGTCCTTCTCAAGGCAGGCACCTACTACGTCAACCCGCAGGTCTACCCGGGGAGCGCCTCGGACCAGGTCGGCATCTACGTGAAGGTGGACAACGTCACCATCCGCGGCGAGGGCGCGGACACGACGCGGATCGCGGCCAGCGGGACCATCAACAACTACGGCACGGTCGTCCTCTTCGGGCACCGGGCCGGGCGATCGGACGCGGACTTCGCCGTCCAGAACGTCACCGCCGACGCCCCCCGGGGCGCGACGACGATCCAGGTCGCGAGCGCCGGCGCCTACGCGGTCGGGGACGTCATCACCATCGACCACCTCGACGGCCCGGCTGCGGCCAACGGGCCCGCGTTCTTCAACGGGGGCTACATCTGGTTCTACGACGGCCAGTACTTCAAGCGGCAGCCGACCTACGGATGGAGCGGCCCCAGCACCGGTGCCCCCGGGATCGGGAGCGTCACCGACCTCGCTTCCGCCAACACGGCGGCGCAGAACGCGGTGCCCTACTGGCGCTCGACGATGCAGGCGACCGAGATCACCGCCATCAGCGGGAACGTCCTCACCGTCAAGGACCCGCTGAACATCGATTTCCCGCTCTCGAGGAGTCCGCAGGTCTGGCGCACCGTGCCGATCAACACCAGCTCGATCCCGGTGGGAAATCGCTGGTGCGGGATCGAGAACATCGCGGTCGCGGGCGGCAACAACATGTGGGGCTTCCCGGGCGGCACCGTCGTCTTCAGCTACATGGCCTACTCCTGGGCGAAGAACGTCGAGGCGGACGGCGAGAGGTGGAGCCCGGCCAACCCCGCTCACCCGGGCAAGTACGGCTACAACTTCGGCATCGGTCGCAGCTACCGCTGCGTCGTCCGCGACTCCTACGCACACGGCTCCACGGACCAGAACCCCGGCGGGCAGGCGTACGGCATCGTGGTCGGCGCCGGCTCGTCTGCCTGCCTCGTCGAGAACAACATCTCGGTGAACAACAACAAGCCCATCGCGCTCAACTCGACGGGCGGGGGCAACGTCATCGCCTACAACTACGTGGACGAGGCGGTCATCTGGAACAGCCCCGCCTGGCAGGAGAACGGCATCGACGACTGCCACGCCAACTTCACCCACCACGACCTCATCGAGGGCAACTGGACGCCCAACCTCGGGGGCGACACCACCCACGGCAACTCGGGCTGGCACACCCACCTGCGCAACTACTGCAGCGGCCGGAACTCGTCGGGGGGCACGAGCGGCAACCTCCGCGCGGTGGGCATGGACGGCTGGACGCACGACCACGCCTACGTCGGGAACGTGCTCAGGGGAGGCTCCGTCTACCAGACGACCCCGTCCTCCCGCAGCGGAACGCCCATCTACATGCTCGGCAACAACTACGGCGGCGTGGGCGGGAACTGGGACAACGGCTACGCCGCGGCGCACATCCACCGCGACGGCAACTGGGACAACGTGACGAACGGCGTCGTCTGGGCCAGCGGCCCCCGCACCATCCCGCCCTCCTTCTACCTGACCGGCAAGCCGTCCTTCTTCGGAGCGGCCACCTGGCCGTGGGTCGACCCGATCGCCGGGACCGCCCACACGCTGCCGGCCAAGGCCAGGTACGACGCCGGCACGCCCAACGTGGTTCCGTAGCTGGCGTGAAGGCCGGGACGATCCGGCGGCCCCTGCTCGTCGCGGCGGTGGCCGCCGTCGCCGCGGTCTCCCTGTACGGGCTGAAGGAGCGCCCCCAGCCGGCGGGGCGCGCCATCCTCTGCCTGGGGGACTCCCTCACGGAGAGCGGGTGGTCGGGCCTCCTGATGTGGCCCGAGCGGCTCGGCCGGAGCGGGGCCGTCGACCGGGTGGAGAACGCCGGCCGCTCGGGCGCGACCACGCGCGAGGTGCTGCGGTCCTGGCGCGGCGCCGGCCGCCGGCCGTACCGGTGGGTGGCGGTCCTCGCGGGCACGAACGACATCTGGCTCGGGAAGGTGCCGCGGGAGGAATCGCTCCGGAACCTCCGCGCGATCTGGAGCGAGGCCCGGGCCGGTGGCGCGGCGGTCGTCGCCATGACGACGCCTCCGTACAAGGGCGACCGGTACGGCCTCTGGTCCCCGGCGCAGCAGGCGGACCAGGACTGGCTGAACGAGTCCATCCGCCGGGAGGCGCGGGCGCAGGCGTACGGCCTCGTCGACGCCTGGGAGCTGCTCCGGAGCCCGAGCGACCCGCACGCGCTCGCGAGCGACTACGACGGCGGCGACCACGTGCACCTCAACCAGGCGGGCCAGGCACGCCTGGCGGACGCCGTGGCCCGCCTCCTCGAGTAGCCGGCGGGACGGCGCGGGGACCGCGACGCCCTCGCGGCCGCCGGCGGGCTCGGCTATGTGTCGTCGATGCTCTTCGAGGTCGCGGTCATCCTCCTCCTCATCGCCGCCAACGGGGTCTTCGCGGGCGCGGAGATCGCCATCATCTCGGTGCGCAAGACGCGCCTGCGCCAGCTCGTGGAGGAGCATCGCGCCGGCGCCGCCGCCGTGGCCTTCCTGCGCGCCGAGCCGGAGCGGTTCCTGGCCACGGTGCAGGTCGGCATCACGGTGGTGGGCGCCACCGCCGCCGCCTTCTCCGGCGCCACGGTGGCCGCTCGCCTCACGCCGCTCCTGTCCCGCGTCGGCCCCGTCGCGCACCTGGCCGAGGACCTCGCCCTGGCCGCGGTGGTGGTCGCGGTCTCGTACCTCTCGCTGGTCTTCGGAGAGCTCGTCCCGAAGTCCCTGGCGCTGCGCGCGGGGGAGCGCTACGCGCTCCTCACCGCGCGGCCGCTCCAGGCGCTGGCCTGGATCGCCCGGCCGGTCGTGCGGCTCCTCACCGTCAGCTCCAACGCGGTCTTGCGACCCTTCGGCGACCGGACCTCCTTCACCGAGTCCCGCCTCTCCCGCGAGGAGCTGGCGCAGATCGTCGACGACGCCGCCAGGACCGGGACCCTGGACCAGCGGGCGGGGGAGATCGCCTCCCGGGCCCTGGAGTTCGGGACGCTCCGGGCGCTGGACGTGATGCTCGCGAGGAACCGGGTCGTCGCGCTCCCCCGGTCGGCGACGCCGGAGGAGGTGCGGCGGACCCTCCTGGAGCAGGGGCACGACCGCCTGCCGGTCTACGCCGACACGCTCGACGACATCGTGGGGTACGTCACCGCCGCCGACGTCCTGGCGCTCGGCTGGGAACGCGACCTGCTGGTCCTCGACGACATCCTGCGGCCGCCGCTCTTCTTCCCGGAGACCGCGAGCGCGGTGACCATCCTGCAGGAGCTCCGGGAGAAGCGGCTCTGGCTCGCCGTGGTCGTGGACGAGCACGGCGGCGTGTCCGGGGTCGTCACCCTGGAGGACCTGCTGAGCGAGCTGGTCGGCGAGCTCTTCCGCGAGAAGGCGGCGCCCCAGGCGACCATCGTGAGGGAGCCGGAGGGCACCGCCCTGGTGCGCGGGGACGTGCCGGTGCGGGAGATCAACCGCGAGCTCGAGCTCGACCTGCCCGAGAGCGACGAATGGTCGACGGTCGCCGGCCTGTGCATCTTCCTCGCCGGCGGCATTCCCGAGCCCGGGGCGCGGCTCGGCGCACCGGGCGTCCAGCTCGAGGTGGTGGAGGCGACCCCGCGGCAGGTGCGAAAGGTCCGGATCCGGCGCGCCCCGGCGCCGCGGAGCGACTGAGATCGCGCCACCCTGCCCCGGCGCTCCCGGCGGGCTATGACGGGCCCATGACCCGCAACCGCCTCGAAGCGTTCAGCGACGGCGTCATCGCCATCGTCATCACCATCATGGTGCTGGAGCTGCGCCCGCCGCACGGGACCGGGTTCCAGGACCTCGCGCCCCTCGTCCCCAAGCTCCTCAGCTACCTGCTCTCCTTCGTCTTCCTGGCGATCTACTGGAACAACCACCACCACCTCATGCAGGCGGTGCAGCGGGTCGACGGGCGCGTGCTCTGGGCCAACGTCCACCTCCTCTTCTGGCTCTCGCTCACGCCCTTCGTCACCGCCTGGGTGGGCGAGCACCACGCCGCGCCGCTGCCGGTCGCGGCGTACGGCGGCGTGCTGCTGCTCTCGGCCGTGGCCTACTTCCTCCTCACGCGGGCGCTGCTGGCCCTGCACCCGGCGGACTCTGCGCTGGCGCGGGCGCTGGGTCGCGACTGGAAGGGCAAGGCGTCGGTCGTCGCCTACGCCGCGGCAATCCCGCTGGCCTTCGCGAGCCGCTGGACGGCGATCGCCATCTACGTGGCCGTGGCCGTGGCGTGGTGGGTGCCGGACACGCGGTTCGAGCGCACGCTGGGCAAGCACGCCGCCTGAGCGCCGTCGCCGCCGCGGGCGCGAAAACCCTTCCGAGGCGACCGCCGCCGCGGCGCGCATCCTATGATGGCGGCCCCGGGGGCCTCGGGCCCCCCGCTCCGGGAGGGGGCATGCTGGTCAACTGCGTCGCCTACCACGACGGCCGCAAGCTCGCCGACGTCGCCGTCGACGAGATCGACCAGTACCTGGCCCGGCCCGGCTGCTTCGTGTGGGTGGCGCTCCGGGACCCGGAGCCGGCCGAGCTCGAGGTCATGCAGCGCGAGTTCGGGCTCCATTCTCTGGCCGTCGAGGATGCGCGCCACGGCCACCAGCGCCCGAAGATCGAGGAGTACGGCGACTCGCTCTTCGTCGTGCTCCACACCCTCGACGCCCAGGGCGTCGACATCGCGGCCGGCGAGGTCGCCGTCTTCGCGGGCCCCAACTACGTGCTCTCCATCCGGAGCCGCTCGCCGCAGGGGTTCTCCGCCGTCCGGGCGCGGTGCGAGCGCGAGCCGGAGCTCCTGCGCCAGGGCGCCGGCTTCGTGCTCTACGCGCTCATGGACGCGGTCGTCGACCGCTACTTCCCGGTCATCCAGGTGCTCGAGGAGGAGCTGGAGACCGCGGAGGACCGCATCTTCGGGAGCGGCCCGACGCGGGCCAACATCGAGGGCCTCTACGCCTTGAAGCGGAAGCTCACCACCCTGCAGCACGCCGCTCGCCCGCTCCTCGAGGCCACCGGGAAGCTCTACGGCGGCCGCGTCCCGCAGGTGTGCGCCAGCACGCAGGAGTACTTCCGGGACGTCTACGACCACCTGCTGCGCATCACCCAGTCCATCGAGAGCCTGCGGGAGATGGTGGCCGCCGCCACGGCCGTGAACCTGTCGCTGATCTCGCTCCACGAGAACGAGACCACCAAGCGGCTCGCCGCCTACGCGGCCCTCGTCGCCCTGCCGACCTTCATCGCCAGCCTCTACGGGATGAACTTCGAGCACCTCCCCGGGCTCCGGTGGCCCCTCGGCTACGCGGTCACCCTGGGCGCGATGGCGACCCTCGACTTCCTGCTCTGGCGCCGCTTCCGGCGCGCCGGGTGGCTCTGAGGCCCGGGGCCTACCGCCGCTCCCCGCCGCTGCGGACCTCCACCGGATCGCCGGCGCGGACCGGGCCGCCCTCCATCGCCGCCATCCGGAACCCCAGCGTCTCCAGATCGGCGAGGAGGCGGGCCTCCCGCTCCGGCGCCAGCTCGACGAGCGGCGGCCGCACCGTTCGCCAGGCGGGGTCGCCGGTGGAGCGCGCCACCACCGCCTTCAGGGCGGCGACGACCGGGTGGCCCTCGAAGGCGCCGCGCACCGCGTCGAGCCCGGCCTGGAGCGCCCCGGCGCCGGGCGTGCGCCACTCGCGCCACAGGCGCGAGATCCCCGCGGCGTTCACGTTGCCGGTGGCGGTGATGCAGCCTGCGCCGCCGGCCTTCAGGTTGGCCAGCAGGAAGCGCTCGCTCCCGACGAAGACGTCGAAGCCCGAGCCCGCGAAGGCGGAGAGCGTCGCCTGCGCGTGTGCCCAGTCGCCGGAGCTGTCCTTCATCCCGGCGACGGCGCCGGGGTAGCGGGCGAGGAGCCGCTCCACCACGGCGTCGGGGATGCCGACCTGGGCCACGGGAGGGATGTGGTACAGGTAGAGGCGCAGCCGGCGGTCGCCGACGCGCTCGACGAGCTCCGAGAAGAAGCGGAACAGCCCCTCCTCCGGGACGCCCTTGTAGTAGAAGGGCGGCAGCACCAGGACGCCGGCGCACCCCGAGCGCACCGCCAGGCCCGTGAGCCGCACCGCGTCGCCCAGCGCGCAGGAGCCGGTCCCGGGCATGAGCGCCGCGGGCGGGACGCCGGCGGCGAGGATCGCCTCCAGGAGGCGCTCGCGCTCCTCCACGGTGAGCGAGTTCGCCTCGCTCGTGGTTCCGAAGACGGCCAGCCCGGCGCAGCCCTGCCCCAGGAGCCAGCGGCACAGGGTCGCGAGCCGCCCCGGGTCGGGCGAGCGGTCGGCGCGGAAGGGCGTGAGCACCGGCGCCAGGACCCCGGCGAGCCGCGGCGCGCCGCCGGGGGCGGATCCCGGGCTCGATGTCGCGGCCGCGCCCATCGCCGCCGAGGAGACCACGGAAGCTCGGGTGCCGGCCAGCGTTCCCTCGAGCGGGTGGTTGCACCCGCTCCGATGGGGGCTCCGGCAGGCAAGCCCGTGACCGCGACGCCGGGAACGTGGTTTCCTATGCGCCCTCTCGAACCGCGAAGCCCGACCCCCCGCCAACCGGAGGACGGCCATGAAGAAGCTGCTGTTCGCCTCGCTCGTCTCGATCGCCTCCCTCGTCGCCGCGCCGGCGCGGGCCCAGCCGAAGACGGTCCGCCTGTCCATCGCCACCGGCGGCACCGGCGGCGTCTCCTACCCCCTCGGCGGCGGCATGGCCGCGGTCCTGGGCAAGAACCTGCCCGGCGTGGAGGCGACGGCCGAGGTGACGAGCGCCTCGGTGGACAACGTGAAGCTCGTGGGCGCCGGCAAGGCGGACCTCGCCCTGGTCCTCGCCGACACCGCCAGCGACGGCCACCGCGGCACCGGGAAGTTCAAGGAGAAGGTGCCGGTCCGCTCCCTCGCCGTCCTCTACGCGAACAAGAGCCAGTGGGTCACGGTGGAGGGCACCGGCGTCGAGAAGATGCAGGACCTCAGGGGCAAGCGCATCGCCACCGGCGCGCCCGGGAGCGGCACCGAGGTGATCGCGCTCCGCATCCTCGAGGCGTACGGCATCGACCCGGAGAAGGACGTGCGCCGGGAGAAGCTGTCGGTGGCGGAGTCGGTGAACGCGCTCAAGGACCGGAAGATCGACGCCTTCTTCTGGTCCGGCGGAATTCCCACCGCCGCCGTCACCGACCTGGCGGCCACGCCCGGCACGAAGATCCGCCTGCTCGACCACGCCGACGTCGTCCCGGCGCTGGTGAAGAAGTACGGCTCGCTGTACGTGAAGGGCTCGATCCCGGCGAAGTCCTACCCCGGCCAGGCGAAGGACTGCCAGGTGGCGGACGTCTGGAACCTGCTCATCGTCCACGAGCGGATGGACGAGAAGCTGGCCCACGACGTGGTCCGGGCCCTCTTCGAGCGGAAGGCGGACCTGGTGGCCGTCCACCAGGAGGCCGCCAACCTGGACCTGGCGACGCAGTACGACGGGGGGTCGCCCATCCCCTTCCACCCGGGCGCGGCGCGCTACTTCGCCGAGAAGGGGCTCAAGGCCAAGTAGCCGCCGTGGCGCGAGCGCGAGGACCCCTCCGGGCCGCGGCCGCGGCACTGCTCGCCGCCGGCTGCGCCGCCCGCGCGCCGGCGCTGGAGATCGCCAACGCCGAGCGCGGCCGCATCTGGCGCCTTCCCCTGGGCGCCGCCGGGACCTTCGCGGTCGTCGCCCGGCACTCGATGTACGACGCGCCGGTCACCGAGGAGTTCGCGGTGGACCCGGCGGGCCACATCGCGCTCCTCGCCGTCTCGAGCCCCAGCGCCGCGGCGCGCGAGTACCTGGGCCTGACCGGCGCCGGCGACCGCCACGAGCTGCGGCGCGAGCTGCCGGGGCTCGTCTTCCGCGTCGCCGCCGGGCCGGCACAGCGGCTGGCCATCGCGGGGGTGGAGCGGTCCTTCCTCGAGTTCGGCGACCACGGCGACCGCCTGGTCCTCCGGGGCGCGCCGGCGGGCGAGCCCCCCGTTCGCCGGTAGCGCCCGAACCCGGAGACCCGTCCGACCCCGTGGCCACCGACCCCCAGCCGCCCGAGGAAGGCCTCATCACCGAGGAGGGCAGGCGCAAGGCGGAGGAGTACGTCCGGGAGGAGGAGGGCGCCACCCGGAAGCTCGGAGGCACGGCCGGCCTCCTCGTCACCGCCGCGGCCGTGGCGATGACGCTCTTCCACCTCTACGCCGCCTACTCGGTGGTCCCGGCCCAGATCCTGCGGGCCGTCCACGTCGGCTTCGTGCTCGGCCTCGGCTTCCTCCTCTTCCCGGCGGCGAAGCGGTTCCGCGACCGCATCCGCTGGTTCGACGCGGCGCTCTCGCTCCTGGCCCTGGCGGCCATCGCCTGGCTGCTCGTCGACTTCGACGAGTTCATCGAGCGCGCGGTGACGCCCAGCCGCTGGGACATCCTCCTGGGGGTGTGCCTGGTGCTGCTGGTCCTCGAGGCCACGCGCCGGACCTCGGGCTGGGTCCTCACCCTGGTGGTGGTGGCCTTCGTCGCCTACGCCTTCGCCGGCCCCTGGCTGCCCGCCCCCTGGACGCACCGCGGCTACGACGCGGAGCGGCTGGTGGGCCACATGTACATGACGCTGGAGGGGATCTTCGGCACCGCCGTCGACGTCTCCGCCACCTTCATCATCCTCTTCACCATCTACGGCGCCGTGCTGCAGTTCGCCGGCGCCGGGGAGTTCTTCATCGACTTCTCGCTGGCGGCCACCGGCGGAAAGCGCGCCGCCGCCGGCCGCACCATCGTGCTCTCCTCGTTCCTGCTCGGCGGCCCCTCGGGCAGCGGCGTCGCCACCACCGTCACCCTGGGCTCGGTGGCCTGGCCCATGCTCGCCAGGGCGGGCTACGGCAAGGAGGCCGCCGGCGGGCTCCTCGCGGCCGGGGGGCTGGGCGCCATCATCTCGCCGCCGGTCCTCGGCGCCGCCGCCTTCCTCATCGCCGAGTTCCTGAAGATCTCCTACATGGACGTCATCCGGATGGCGACCATCCCCACCGTCCTCTACTACCTGGCGCTCTTCCTGATGGTGGAGATCGACGCCCGGAAGCTCGGCATGCGGCCGGTGGCGCTGGGAACGGGCCGGAGCGCGTGGCAGCTGGCGCGCGAGCGCGGCTTCCACTTCCTCTCGCTGGTCGCCATCGTGGTCTTCATGCTGGTCGGCTTCAGCCCGGTGATCGCGGTCTTCTGGGCCATCGTCCTCGCCGCGGCGCTGTCCTTCCTCCGGAAGGAGACGGCGCTCTCCTTCCTCCCGGCGCCGGGCACGCCCTGGCACCAGACCAAGCTGGTCCAGGCGCTGCGCGCCGGGTCGGTGGGGGTGCTGGCGGTGGCGACCACCTGCGCCTCCGCGGGGATCATCGTGGGCGTGGTGACCCTCACCGGCCTGGGTCTCAAGTTCAGCTCCATCGTCATCGAGCTGGCGGGATCGAGCCTGCTCCTCACCGCCGCCTACACCGCGGTCGTGGTCTGGGTGGTGGGCCTGGCGGTGCCGGTGACGGCGAGCTACATCATCTGCGCCGTCATCGCCGCGCCGGCGCTGACGAAGCTCGGCGTCCCCGACTTCGCGGCGCACATGTTCATCTTCTACTACGCCGTGCTCTCCGAGGTGTCGCCCCCCACCGCGCTCTCGCCCTTCGCGGCCGCGGCCATCACCGGCGGGAATCCCTACCGGACGACGATGCACGCCTGGAAGTACACGCTGCCGGCCTTCCTCGTCCCCTTCGTCTTCGTCCTCGACCGCGCCGGCACCGGCCTGCTCCTCAGGGGCCGGGCGGTCGACGTGCTCCACGTCACCGCCAGCGCCGCGCTGGGCATCGCGGCGCTGGCCTGCGGCACCCAGGGGTGGATGTTCCGGAGGACGAACGGGCTCGAGCGGGCGACGCTGATCGCGGCCGGCCTGCTGCTGGTCTACCCGTCGGCGGTCGCCGACCTCGCCGGGCTGGCGCTGGTGCTGGCGGTGGCGGCGAGCCAGCGCTGGGCGCGCGTGCCCCGGCCGGCGGTCTGACCCGTGGATCGCGCCTCGCCCGGCCGAGCCCGCCCCGCCCGGGCGATTGCCAGCGGGCGGCGCCCGGATCGACGTTGCACCTGGAGGTGACCGTGGACGCGAAGGACGATCCCTCGAGCGCCGCGCCGCGCCGCCGCATCCGCGCGCCGCAGGACCTGGCGGCGGGGGCGGTGCTGGTCGTGGGGTCGCTGGGCGCGCTGTGGGCGACCCGGGACGTCGGGCGCGGGCATCTCGCCGGCGGAGGTCCGGGCTTCTTCCCCCGGGCCGTCGCCGCGCTGATGGGCCTGGTGGGCGTGGCGCTGCTCCTGGCCTCGCTCCTGCGCCGGGGCGAGGCGCTCACCCGCTGGGCGCTGCGCGGGCCGCTCTTCGTCACCCTGGGCGTGGCCGGCTTCGCGCTCACCATCCGCTCCCCCGGCCTGCTCGTCGCCGGCCCGCTGGTGGTGATCGTGGGCGGGGCCGCCTCGCCCGAGGCGCGCTACCGGGAGCTCGTCCTCTTCGCGGTCGTCATCACCGCCTTCTGCGCGGTGCTCTTCCGCTACCTCCTCCACCTTCCCGTTCCCATCCTCGTCATCCCCGGCGTGGTGGTCCTCTAGGGGGAGCCCGTGGCCGACCTCCTCGCGAACCTCGGGCTCGGGATCTCCGTCGCCCTGTCGGCCCAGAACCTGGGGCTGGCCCTCGTCGGCTGCCTGGTGGGCACCCTCGTCGGCGTGCTCCCCGGGGTGGGGCCCATCGCCACCATCACGATGCTGCTCCCCATCACCTTCGGGCTCCAGCCGGTGGGTGCCCTGATCATGCTCGCCGGCATCTACTACGGCGCGCAGTACGGCGGCTCCACCACCGCCATCCTGGTGAACATCCCCGGGGAGGTGACGTCGGTCGTGACCACGCTCGACGGCCACCAGATGGCCCGGCAGGGGCGCGCCGGCGCCGCGCTGGGCGTCGCGGCCATCGGCTCGTTCCTCTCGGGCTCGTTCGCCACCCTGGTGGTGGCGGCGCTCGCCGTCCCGCTCACCCGCCTGGCCCTGATCTTCGGCCCGGCCGAGTACGCCTCCCTCATGGCGGCCGGGCTCGCCTTCGCGGTGGTGCTGGCGCGCGGATCCCTCCTGAAGTCCATCGCCATGACGCTGGCCGGCCTCCTCCTCTCCACGGTGG